>JBJTJB010000128.1:0-3778 GCA_046095245.1 Bacteroidota bacterium
GTGTAAACCTGCGCTCTGTGGCCTGTTGAAAATTCCATGGAAAATACCCCCTTCCCATTCTACGGGAAGGGGTTTTTATTTACTTTTGAACATTCCACTTGTACCAAACAAACACACGCGTCAATAAAACCAACCATCCTATGAAAAGATGTTTACTGGCACTGCTTGCCTTGCTGTATTTCGGGACTTCTCAAGCCCAGGTCACGCAATTGTGGTGCGAAAATTTCGACGGAGCCACCGTTAATGCCACGTCCACCGGTGTTCCGGGCTGGGCCGTTGACAACAACTACTCGGCCAGCGCACCGAACTGTTACCGCGGGCAATATCAGGCCAGTGGCGGTCCGGTGTACCTCACATCACCTGTTTTCAGCACGATAGGACTGAATTTCGTTACGGTTGAATTCGATCAGATCTGTAAAATCGAGTTCACCGATGCTGCCCGGATCCAATACACCATCGATGGCGGTGTGACCTGGGTTGACTTTACCGACAACCCGCCCTCCATCGATTACCAGGGAACAGGAAACTTCGCCTTCAACGCGAACTCGTTCACAGAGGCATCCTACCCGGACTGGTTTCCAGGAACTCCCACAGCTCCGCTGAACACCTGGTGGAAGAACGAGAAGTTCGACATCTCGGGTGTATGCGGTAACCAGGCCAGTGTACAGCTTCGTTTTGTGATGACCGACGTGATTCTGGGTCTCAATGGCCGTTACGGCTGGCTGCTCGATAACGTCTGCGTGAAAGGAGCTCCCTGCGAGTTGATTCCTCCTACCGCTTCTGCTCCTGCAGCTGGTTCTCCACTTTGGCAGGGAACCATTTTCAACCTGGGACCATTCCCCCTGGATGTGTACATCAACGACCCCAGTGGTATCCAGTCAGCCATTCTCGGACCGGGCTTCGCGGATCTTTTCTACACGGTTAATGGCGGACCCGTACAGCAGGATTTCCTGTTCCAAATCGTGGATTCCCTCTTTTCCGGTCAACTGCCTGCTGCCAACGATGGCGATACCATTTGCTGGTGGTTTGAAGCGTACGATGCATCTGGTTGCAACAACTATGTACGTTACCCTGCTAGTGGAGAAATCTGCTTTTATCCTGTTTCGGGCATCACCTTCCCCTTCTGCGACAACTTTGAAATCCAGAATGACCTCTGGACTGCAGTTGACAGCACCGGCACCGGATGGCTACGCGGAACACCCACAGGTGCAGGCCTGAACTCGGCACACTCGCCCACCAATGTATGGGGAGTCGGAGAAGTCAACTCCACTCCGGCCTATGCGCCCAGCACCATTTCCTATCTTCTCTCGCCTGTGTTTGACTTCTCAACTGTTTCAGTTGCGAACCTTTCCTTCTGGCAAAACCGCAACGTGGAAGCTTCATGGGATGGTGTTCGCCTTGAGTACAGCACAAACGGTGGCAGTTCCTGGACAACTGTTGGATCCGGCTCAACAGCGAATCCGGACCCGAATGGTTTGAACTGGTACACCGACGATGCCATCAACTCCAGTAACACCTTTGCCTGGGATGGAAATTCAAACGGTTGGGTTGAATCGAGGTATAAACTTGGAACCCTTGCAGGTTTGGGCGGATCAACAAGTGTTCAGTTCCGTTATGTATTCACCTCCGACGCCTCAGTTCAAAATGCCGGATTCCACCTGGATGACTTCTGCATCACCATCCCCTGCAACGACGATGTGGGTGTAACCTCGTTTGTCTCGCCTCCCGCAGGAAGTGGACAGCCTGCCGGTAGCAGCTCTCAAATCACGGTTGGACTCGAGAACTTCGGTCAGCTTGGTCAGAGTAACTTTCCGATTCAGTGGTCCATCAATGGTGTATTACAAACACCGATTACCTATCCCGGCACACTCGCGGCCGGAACTACCGGGCAGGCAACTTTACCAACCTTTACTGTGCCCAGCAACAGCTACACCGTGTGTGTATGGTCTGAGTTGCCCAATGATTGTTTCGGTCTAAACGATACAGTTTGCGGTTCATTCATCGGTATTCCGACCCTTACGCCCACCCCATTCTATTGCGACGATTTCGAATCAGGAAACATCGGTTGGTCGGCTCAGCTTGGCCCCAACGGTGATCCCGGAACTGTTTGGGAGCTTGGTACACCCGCATTCCAGTCAACCAGCTCTGCTTTCTCAGGCAATAACGCTTGGGATATCAACCTGAGTACGGTGTACACGAATAATGCAAACGCTCAGCTCTACACACCTTATTTCGACTTTTCGTCAATTGGTTCTGCGCGTCTGTCATTCATGATGAATTACTACGCCGAGAACAACTGGGACGGTACACGCCTGGAGTACACGATTAACGGAGGAACGACTTGGATCATACTCGGCTCGGGTAGCACCAACCCCGGCAGCCAGGATCCGTGCGGTACCAACTGGTACAACGATGACATCCTGCTTTCAAGCCAGCTTCCCGGCTGGACAGGTCTCGCCAACAGCGGCACCGGCTGGTTGCCGACTGCATACAAACTTTGCTGCACCAACGGCATCTTCTTCAACCCAACACCGGTTCAGTTCCGTTTCGTGTTCACTTCCGACCCGAGTGTACTTCGCGATGGTGTTTCAATCGATGACTTCTGCATTTACGCAGCATCGGGTGATGATGTCGGAGTTTCTGCCATAACGTCGCCTGTCGGTGGCGTTCCGGTTGGTGTTGCACAGCCCGTGATTATTACGATCGAGAACTATGGTGCGACAACAATCACCTCCACTCCTATTAGTTACTCTGTGAACGGTGGCACACCTGTTACGATCAACTGGACAGGCAGCCTGCCTCCCTGCGGACAGGTATCAGTAGTGCTCCCGAACTACACGTTCGCTCAGGGTCCGAATACCATTTGCTCCTGGACTTCGTTGGCTACTGATCAAATTTCTGCAAACGACACCAGCTGTGCAGAGGTAATCGGCCAGCCGATTATCACCCCCACCTACATTGCCAGCTATGACGACAATTTCGACAACGGCAACATCGGCTGGGCTCCTGGTGTGCTTCCAGGCGGTACCAACACCACAATTTGGGAATTCGGCACGCCGAACTTCGGAGGAACCAGTGGCGCATACACTCCGCCAAATTGCTGGGACGTAAACCTGAACACTGGTGTAACAGATGGTGCAAATACATACGTAACGACACCATTCTTCGACTTCTCCAATGCACAGGCTGCTACGCTTAAGTTTTGGCAGAACCGTGTTATGAACGCATTTGGTGACAAGTTGTACATTGAATACTCTGTGAACGGCGGCGCATGGACACTTCTGACTCCCACCACGCAGCAAGTCACCAACTGGTACAACAACAACGATAGCTGGGATGACAATACCGGTCTCTGGATCCAATCGATCTTCAAGGACGTGTATTCTGTTGTAGGTAATAGTACCGTTCAATTCAGATTCGTTTACACATCCGTCAATTTCACCAACTCCGACGGAGCTTCTGTAGACAACTTTGAAATCTTCGTTCCGATTCCGCTATCTGTTACGACCCTTTCGGTGAACACCTCCGTTCCGAACCAGTTGATCTTCCCTGGTCAGCCGATCACCTTCGCTGCTCCGATTAAGAACAATGGTGTGAATACGGTATTCAACCACAATGCCACCCTCACCATCGATGGAGGTATCGTTTCCAGCGATCCGATCATCTACTCACCGAATGGACTTGCACCGGACAGCAGCCAAACGCACAACTTCAACAACACCTGGATTGCTGTTCCCGGATTCCACGAGGTTTGCGTGTACACCGACAGTCCCAATGG
>JBJTJB010000129.1:0-1233 GCA_046095245.1 Bacteroidota bacterium
GCTTATACACGCTGACCATGTTGATTCCAGCAGTCGCGAGGGATGAAATCGCACCTGCATTCAGGTATTGACCGCGATCGAACAAAATTTCGCCCTTTTTTATATGTGAGCCCTTCAGTCGTATGTTTTTACCCTTGAAGATTTGCTGATCCTGACAGTAGACCCTTGACTCTTGCAACTCGACCAATTCCTGAGCGACAAGCGAATCAAGGCCCTTGGGTATTGCGGCTCCGGTAAAAATGCGTACAGCCTGATTGGCTCGTACTTTTAGCTTTTCAATTGCACCGGCTTTGCGGACTCCGCACACATGAAGACCTTTTGAACCGGATAAATCTGCAATCCGGAAAACATAACCATCCATCGCAGCCTGGTCAAAACCGGGCTGATCGGATGGTGCTTTCACAGCAGCTGCAAGCACTCGTCCATGTGCCGAATCGAGAAATACAGGCTCAACTCCGAGGGGCTTGGCCTGCTTGAGTAGAAGTTCACGGGCTTCGTCAAATGAAATCAACCTGTTTTTCATCCGCCGATTGCAATCATGCTTCTATTCTGAATGGACTCCGGTGAGATAGACTTGAAGTCTTGAGCAAGTTGCCCCCCTCGTTCTGCATGCTTTGCCATAAGGGCCTCACCCATCAGCTTTGTGATGTCCATCCCACTTCTGAGCGCAGTAAGGACATCAAACTCATCACGCCCAAAAAGGCAGTTTTTCAATTTACCATCGGCGGTGAGTCGTAAGCGGTTGCAACCAGAACAAAAAGGATGACTCATGGTACTGATCAGGGCAAAGGTACCCGAAAACCCCGGTACAAGATACGCCCTCGCCGTGTCATTCGGATGATCCTGGAGTTTCTCCGGATTGAACCTGGAAACCATCGCCAGAATCTCCTGCTCGGAAACAACCTGGGAAGCCGACCAGCGGTTGTGTTTAAAAGGCATGAACTCGATGAATCGTACATGCAGATCATTGCTCTTAGTCAGTTCAACGAATGCAGGCAATTCGTGTTCATTGACACCGCGTATGACAACCACGTTCAACTTGACCCTGAAACCCATCGCCAAGGCTTCATGAATGGCATTCAATACGGTTTCAAAACCACCACGCCCCGTGATTTTACGGAATGTTCCTGCATCCAGGCTATCGAGCGAAATATTGATAGAACGCACATTGGAATCCTTCAACATACCCAGGTGCTGTTGAAGAAAAAAAGCATTGGTAGTCAGACTCAGTTC
>JBJTJB010000130.1:0-6805 GCA_046095245.1 Bacteroidota bacterium
GAAGGCACTATCGATTCAGGTCACCGGCAAACTGCTGAACCGGCCATCCGACAGCCTGATTGCCGCAAACCTCAAAGCGATTGAGCAGTTGCATAAAAAGGGGAAACGCTGCTCCCGCAGTGAACTCATGTTAGCGGAGGATCTGCTGAACTTGCCAGAAGGCAAAGGACGTGATGAGAAACGCGCGAAAGAAGTACTTCTTATCGCCCTGCCGCTTTTTGATCAGGAATCACACGAGGATCCAGCATGGCCTGCCTGGGGAAAGAAACGCTGTGAAGCCCTTCTCGCGTCGATGAAAAAATAATCAGCGTGGCGAAAGTCCGTGCTTTTTCAAGTAACGATCGTACAGTTCTTTCTGATAGTTATCGAGGCTGATTTCACGGCCTGCAATCCAGGCGTGTTCAACACGATTTCCTGTCATTTCAAGAGCATCGCCGCTTGAAACAAACAAGGTAGCATCCTTACCTTCTTCCAGCGACCCGCAGCGGGAGTCGATGCCCAATATGCGAGCGGGACTTAGGGTGATGGCCTTCAAAGCCTCTTCGCTGCTCAGACCGAAGCCGACTGTCATACCGGCCTGGAATGGCAGATTTCGGTGTTGCCAGAATCCCTGATCCGTAATTGCGAATTCAACACCGGCATCGCGAAGCAGGGTTGGCAGCTTGTACGGAAGCGCAACATCCTCATCTTCCCGGAAAGGCAAGGCATGCGTACGTTCGATGATGACCGGAACTTTTGCGGCTTTAAGCCTATCGGCAATCCGCCAACTGTCAGCACCACCAACAATCACCAGTTTTATTCCGTACCGATCCTTCAGTGCAAGCGCTTCAAGAATTTCACGGGCAAAATCGCAACGAACAAACAAGGTTTTGGTGCTATCGAACAGGCCTTTCATCGCCTGCAAGTGGGGATTGAATACCGGATCTTTCGCATCAGAATAGGCGGCCGCCTCTTCAAACTGACGATTCAATGCCGCAAGTGATTTCTGCATCCGTTCGCGCTGTTCATCCTCCGGATCGGACCAGGGGGATTTGAATACACGCATGGAAGGCCAGTTGAGCCAGATCCCATCATCCGCAAGTACAGCAGCATCCTCCCAATTCCAGGCATCCAATTGCACCACCGAGCTGGTGCCTGAAAACAAACCACCTTGCGGAGCGATTTGGGCCATCAATACGCCGTTATCGCGCACAGTGGGCGTTACCCGTGAGTCGGTATTGTATGCAATGAGGGCGCGGGCACTGGGGTTGATTGTTCCGCTTTCACGGAAATCGTTTGTAGCACGCACCAATTCAATCTCGCTCAAACCGATGATGGAACCCATCGAGATAAAGCCCGGATAGATATGCTTCCCCGGAAACGTCATAATGGTATCGAAGGAGCGGGGGTCGGGCTTGAATCCCCGTGCGTCCATGATGAAAGTGATCTTCCCATCAGCCAAACCGATGGCGCTGTTCTCCACTACCTTACCGTTACCTACGTGCGCGGTTGCATTGAGCAACAATATGCGGTAGGGTTTACCATACGCAGGCGTGGGACGCTGCGCTAAGGCATGAAGGGAAATGACAAGGAAGGTGAAAGTCAGGATGTTCTTCATGGTTCTCAGTGCGGCAGGTGTTCCATATCGTTGCAGTGAAATTCTTCGCGCAGGGTGGTGGTGGGCCGCTGGGTGGATCCTCCCTGCTGCTTGTCGTCCGACATTTTTCGGATGAGACGCTGACGTTCGGATTCGTTCCGTTTACGGAGTTCCTCGTCACGCACAAGATCGAAATAACAGATACCATCTACGTAGGTCTGTTCAGGTCGGGAGCCTACCGAGAGTGGATTACCGTTCCACACCACCAGATCAGCGTCCTTGCCCGCCTTTATGCTGCCAACTCGCTGGTCGATTCGCAGGAGCTTGGCAGGATTCAATGTGACAAAACACAAGGCCTCCTCTTCACTCAAACCACCATACTTCACTGCCTTGGCCGCCTCCTGGTTAAGACGACGGGCCATCTCGGCATCGTCGCTATTGAAGGCAGTGAGTACGCCACAGCGGTGCATCAGGGCACCATTGTACGGAATCGCATCAATCACTTCGTATTTATATGCCCACCAATCGGCAAAAGAAGAACCGCCTGCTCCGTGGCGCTTCATTTTATCGGCGACCTTGTAGCCTTCCAGAATGTGGGTGAAGGTGTTCACCCGGAACCCGAAGGTATCGGCTACGTGCATCAACATATTTATTTCTCCTTGCTGATAACTGTGGCAGGTGATGAATAGCTTACTATTGAGTATATCCGTCAGCGCCTCCAATTCAAGGTCTTTGCGTGGTGCGCTTTTACCTGATCCGGCCGAGAAGTCCTTCCAGCTGCGCTCATAAGCACGGGCACGGCTGAAGGCGTCGATATACAGCTGCTCAACGCCCATGCGTGTTTGCGGATAGCGCGTAACGTTATTGTCACCCCAATTGGTCTGCTTCACATTCTCGCCGAGCGCAAACTTGATGAACGGAGGTGCTCCTTCAAACTTCAGGGCTTCAGCCGAGCGACCCCAGCGCAATTTGATCAGTGCGGTTTGCCCCCCGATGGCGTTGGCACTGCCGTGCAGAAGGTGTGATGTGGTGACACCACCAGCGAGCTGCCGGTATATATCGATGTCGTCGGAATCGATCACATCGCCGATTCGGACTTCGGAGGTGATGGACTGTGTCCCTTCATTCACTCCCTGGTTGATTGCAATGTGCGAATGCTCGTCGATGATTCCGGGCGTGATGTGCTTACCGGTGCAATCAATTACACGGACACCTTTCAAATCATCCTGAGTCATTGATCCCACTTTGATGATTTTGCCGTCGCGCAACAATACATCCGCCTGCTCAAGCCGGCCCTGGCTTTCGCAGGTCCATACTGTTGCGTTTCTCAAACACACGGTGACCGGAGCAGGAAGAGGTTGACTTGCTTTATCCCAGCCGAAAGCGGTTTGGGGCCACCAAACCGAAGGCAGTTGCCAAACGCTATCACGCACAACGGAATCCTTACCCGCCACCTGAGGCACAATTGCGCTCCCCTCACGTATGGCAGCCCATGAAATCCAGCGGCCCGAGGGATCCTGTCCTATGCCGGACCAGCTTTTCGACGGACCTGCAAGCATACCGTTGAGCCGATAGGCTCCTTTCCTTTTCGACAATTCAAAACGCAGTGTCCATTGTGAGCCTTGCAATGATGCATCAATCGCGATTTCAGCAGTGTCCTTTTTCAATGTGAATTTCGGCGCTGTTCGATCTTCACTGACCTGTACCGTGTACCCTTTTAATGTATCCAGTTGAAGGGTGAAACGACCTGCTATCTCCAGGGTATCGGCCACCTTCTGCAGATATCTTTTGCCTGCCACCCATGTTTCAGCAATAACGCACTCCTTATCAAGCAAAGGTTTTGTACACACGATGAAACTGGCTACCATTCCCGGTTTTAATGCCCCAAGTTTGTCCTCAACACCGGCAAGACGGGCCGGTATGGTTGTCAGAGCCGAAAGGATCCGGTTCGTATCCAAACCGTAGCGTGCAACTTTCCGCAAAGCCGAAAGCAACTCCTTCCGTTCTTTCAATCCATCCGATGTGAATGCAAAAACTGCGGACTTCTGCATCGCTAAAATCGCTGCATTGGCCGGCGCAACTTCCCAGTGCTTCATATCCGACAGGGTAATGTTCAATGCATCAAAGGGGTCGCTCACATCGTATGCCTTGGGGAATTGCAGGGGTAAGATAAAGGCGGCGCCAGTTGCGACCAGCTCATCGGCACGCTTGTATTCATCGCCCGAGCCTTTGATGACCAATTTGAAATCGAACTCCTTCGCAACACGAACAGCACGCATAGCCGAGCGGTAATCGGACACTTCGAACACAACCGGAAGGTTGCGTTTCATCTGCATGGCTTCGAGTGAGCCATTGAAGTCGCGCACGAGATTCGGCTGAGCGTACCAGTTGCGGTCGAGCAAACTTTGACGCAACAACGCAATACTTCCCATCAGCGACGATGGATAATCCTGGCCTGAGGTTCCCTTGTCGAAGGACATTCCCATCATGGATTCTGCACGCACTACTTGTGCCGTAGCCTGTCCATCACCCAGCAACACCAACGCCGCACTGCCACGCACAATCCCATCACGCGCCACAGTCAATGCTGCACCGAATCCCGCTTTGCGCAATTCATCGGCACGCTTGCCATCGGGTTGAAAGACCGAGGCTGCCGCAAATTCGGGGTGGATGGCACGGTTCCAATACGCGGTTGCTGCACGGGAAGGCGTACTTTTTATCGCTTCACGGCGTCCTGAACCTCCGGCGGATGATGATGCCTCCGGCATGCCATAATCCGAACACAATTCAATAAAAGCGGGATAGACAGCCATACCACCACCATCAATCACCACCGAACCGGGGGGGATGGCCGATGGGGTGCCGACCGATACAACCTTACCTTTTTGAATCCGCAATTCCGCTGCGCGAATGGTTTTGCCTGGCTCGGTGGTCACATCCACATTCCTGATAATGGTCAGTTGCTCGCGCAAATCAGACAAGCCCTCCACCGGTGAAGTGTCCTGAGCGAGGGTCATCGCAGGCAGCATCAGACCCGTGTAAAACAATGTTAGTATTTTCCTCATGTGCATCAAATCGGCCGGAAACGAAGGTAATAGTTTTATCTCCGTCATTTCGTATCAGTCTGCTTACAGGCTGTTGACCGAAAAACCGCTCTATGGCACCCAAACGCCCGGCCTCCAACCCCAGCCTCCAGCTCTATCTGCTGCCCAAAGACAAACCTATGCTGGACTATGTCCTCAATAGGCTTGCAGAAACCTTGTCCCCTGAGAAGTACGAAATCGTCGAATCCATCTTTCAGATGTACCGTACATCGGCAGGATTCGACCCTTCGGTCATGGCCAAGGTGCGGTTCAAAAGACTGAAAGCGGGAGAATTCAAGCAAGCACTCGCCGAAATCGACACCGAAATCGGATCCATCATCCAGAGTGAGGGCTACCAACTGGAACTTGCACGTTTGGGTGGACCCGAACCCTTGTTCCAGACCTACATTGAGCTGAGTAAGGAATCCGTAGTGGGTGAACCGATGAAAAGTCTGGAGGAATTCGGACTGAAATGTGAGGCAACTGATTCCATTGAACTGTTTCTGCTGTTTTATCGTCAACATGCCCGCATGATTGAACAGCACTTGATGCAGGATCAGCCCCACCAACTTTTAGCTCAGTACGATTCCGGCATGGAGCGCTTGAGACAACTCCACCGGCAATTCCGTATCTCGCTCGAACTCCACATGCTTGAACACGACCCGGCACCAAACTCCTCCGACCAGGAAAAAGTCGGAAACTTCCTGGAGGAACTGGGAGCACTTTTAACACTTGAACCCGATACCAACCGGAAGCTTGTGCTCATAACTCTTTTATTCCGGGCCGCCAGTCTCTCCGAACTCCCGGGTAAGCATATCCGTCCATACCTCGATTATCTCGCCGCGAATGCAGAGGCCATTTTTACACATTCACCCGAATCGCGCAAGTACGTGCTTGGCATCATGGCCCACTACCATGTGCAAGCCGGGAAAGTGATGCGGATGAGCTGGCTCGAAGAGGCGGAGAAAATCGTGCGGGTGCAGGATCAGGGAGACGACCGGATACGGTTGCGCTTCATCCGCGCCAGCATCGAAAGTGACAGCGGCAATTCCGAGCAAGCCCTGAAGCACCTGAACGAGGTGGAGCACTTGTTGCACAAATCCCCTTCCAAAACTCCGGCCATTCGAAATTATTGGGTCAGGTTGTGTGAAATGAAGACCCTGTTGTACGCAACCCAGATTCTGAACGGCCAGCACGAAGTGATGCCTCAGTTGGTCCTGCTGCAGCAAACGGCGGAGGATCAGGGATCAGGTCGTCAGGATAGTGCTGTGGTCACACTTGAATGGCGGGCTCTTGAGCAGTTCCTGAACCGCAAACCCGAAGAGGCCCTGCGCTTATTCAATAAGGCGCTTGAATACCGCAATGAGCGCAGCCTGAATCCTTGGCTACTGATCGATCGCTATTTCAGCAGTCTGCTCAATCCACAATCCGGTCCGGGGGCTGCAGCAACCGAAGCACTCCTGATGAAAGAATTGCAGGAGCCTTTCTTTTCAGCAGCCTGCGAACGCATATTCGAGCTTGCCGCTGCAACGGTTCCGAGCCAGGCACAGCAGGAGTAACATTCTTCTCTTCCGGCTGTTCTAACAACAGCATCAATTCGTAAACGTATGAAGCTGTATCACCTGCCGGTCCTGTTGACCATCTGTTTTAGCATGAGTGCATGTTCAACTCAGCAAACGGACAATGAACCAGTACCGGTGGTTGGTTTCATCGATTTCGTAGAGGATCCGACCCTGGCCCTGGCACGACAGGGCTTTTTTGATGCGCTCAATCAAAATGGATTCAGCGCAGACAGCGGAACCATCGAAGTCATCAAAAAGAACGCACAGGGTGACCAACCCGCTCTTCTTCAAGCTGTGGATTATGTGATTGGTCAAAAACCCGCGTTGATTGCCACCAATACGACACTGGCCATGATCAATACCATTCAGCGGAATACGGATATTCCTGTGTTCATGATGGTAGCACCCCGACCGGATCTGGCCGGCATCAATGCAAAAACATGTAAAGCGTTACCCTATCTGTACGGCGTATACGAAACACCGGACTACATAGATACATCGTCATCTATTATCCGTGAGTTATTTACAAATGCAAAACGTGTCGGAGCCATTTACAGTCAGTCGGAGGTGCAAAGTGTTGAGGC
>JBJTJB010000131.1:0-6683 GCA_046095245.1 Bacteroidota bacterium
AGCATGGAGCAAAAGTGCATAAAAAGCCTTGGCATTCCGAAGGGCAAGAGCGATTGTGGTATATTCGTTTTTCAGGCTAATGTACCTGCCAGCCAAAACGATGAAACACCTGTACTCCCTGATCTTTTTTATCCTGCTTCATAGTGTCCTGCAGGCACAAACCCGTCCTGTTCAGTTTCAGAGCGGCAGTGTGCTGCCCCCGGCGAACCTGGAGGCCTTCATCCTTGAGCTTCCGAGCAGCGCAGCCGTGGGCGGATACCACTTCCGCTACCTGCAATTCGAACGCATACCAAATCAGGCACAGAATGACCGCTTATTGGAACTGGGTATTCTGCTTTCGGCATATGTTCCGAACAACACCTTTATGGCGGCTATCCCTGCAGGCCTGGATAAGACACAGCTACGGAACCTGGGCATTGTTTCGGTTTTCGAACCTGTGGTCGAGCAGAAAATCAGCCGCAACCTGATCGGGGGCGCCCAGGCCTGGGCCGTGAATGTGCCCGGTACGGTTGACCTCGACATTCAGATCCAGGCGGCGCTGAACCTTGACGCGACGCTTCCGCTGCTGAGTCCCTATGGCACCCTTTTAAGCCGACACGATGCGAACCATATCCTAACGGTACGCATACCCGACAATCAGGTCAGGGCACTTGCCGCCGAACCCTGGGTGTTTTATGTGAATACGATAGCGGCTCCCTCCGTAAAGGACGACACCAAGGGCCGCAGCCTGCACCGATCGAATGTGATCAACAGTGATTATGCCAGCGGACGCCATTATGACGGAAGCGGAGTCGCCGTTGCCATTGCAGACGACGGCGCGGTGGGCCCGCACATCGATTTCACCGGGCGTATGACCCAGCTGGCAACCGCAGTTGGCGGAACGCATGGAGACATGACCTGCGGTATCGCTGTAGGTGCTGGTAACCTGAATCCGTCGATCCGTGGTATGGCCAGCGGTGCCGATCTGGTCACCTTCGACATCTCCGGATACCCGCAGGTGGTGAATGCCCTGGGGAATTACACGACCTATGGTGTGGTTGTCGCCTCTACTTCCTATTCGCAGGGTTGCAATGAATACACTTCCGATACCCAGTTCGGCGACCAGTTCCTGTATGAGAACCCTTACCTCCAGTTCGTGTTTTCAGGCGGGAATAACGGCGCGGCCGATTGCGGCTATGGCGCCGGCAGCGGCTGGGGTAATATCACCGGAGGATACAAGCAAGGGAAGAATGTGATTGCCTGCGGAAACCTCGATGCACTGGAAGTGCTGGACCCCAGCAGCAGCCGTGGTCCATCCGCCGACGGACGCATCAAACCGGATATCTGTGCCAACGGGCGCGACCAGATGAGTACCAATGAGAACAACACCTATCAGGTCGGCGGAGGGACATCGGCCGCGTCGCCCGGAATTGCTGGTATATTCGCACAACTTTACCAGGCCTATAAATCGCTCAATGCGACTACGACTGCACCAGCCCCTCTGTTGAAAGCTTGTATGCTCAATACAGCTGAAGACATCGGGAATCCGGGCCCCGATTTCACCTATGGCTGGGGTCGTGTGAATGCACTGCGGGCGCTCCGTACTTTGGAGGAGTCACGGTATCTCAGCGATAGCATTACCCAGGGAGGTCTGAACACCCACAGCATTACCGTGCCTGCCGGTACTACTGCACTGCGGGCTATGCTGTACTGGGCCGATCCGGGTGGCACTCCTGCTGCTGCCGTATCCCTGGTGAACAACCTCGACTTCACGGTTTCCGATTTATCCACCTCCATCTGGAACCCCTGGGTCTTGGACCCCACGCCTTTGGCAGCAAGTCTTTCCGCACCTGCCGTGCGGGGTGTTGACTCGTTAAACAACATGGAGCAAGTGGTGGTGTTCAATCCCGCAGCCGGAACATACACGCTGACAGTCAACGGATCATCAATTCCCTTTGGTCAGCAACAATATTACATCGTGTGGGAGTTCCGCTCGCAGGAATTGACCATGACCTATCCAAACGGAGGCGAGGGCTTTGTGCCTGGACAATCCGAGGTCTTGCGCTGGGACAGTGAACGCGATCAGGGCAGTGTTGAGCTCGCTTACACCACCGACGATGGACTTACCTGGACCACCATCGCCACAGTGGCCCAAAACATCCAGCAATACACCTGGACTGTCCCCAATACCGTTACAGGAGCGGCCCGTTTACGCGTCAGTCGCAACGGGTTTACAGATGAAAGCGATACGTCATTCGCCATCATTTCACGACCAGCCAACATCACCTACGACTGGGCTTGCCCGGATTCGATCCAGGTATCATGGCAGCCTTCTGCCGGTGCCAATGCTTACGTGGTATACCGACTCGGACAAAAGTTCATGGAGCCCGTTGCTGTTACCGGAAACACCAGTGCGGTGATTTACGGAGTCAACCCCACGGTGGAGGATTGGTTCAGCGTGGCCGCTGTTACGCCACAAGGGAACATTGGACTCAGGGCCAATGCCGTTAGAAAATTGCCCGGTATTTTCAATTGCCCCTTAGCCAGTGACCTATCCCTGGTGCAGCCTGTAACGCCGGCCGAGGGCATCATTCAAAGTTGTCAGGACAACAGCGCCATACCGGTGAGTTTACGCTTATCGAACGCCGGAACAGGTCCGCTCAGTGGAATGACGATCCATTATTCCCTCAACGGAGCAACAGCAGTAAGTGAACCGCTGGCCGGTACACTTGCTCCCGGTGCCGACACGGTCTTCGTGTTTAGCCTTCCGGTCGACTTGTCTGCATTGGGCAATTATACCATGCAGTGCTGGATCAGCCTTCCGGGGGATCAGAATGCGTTCAATGATTCGGTCACATACACCATACAGGTCATCAGTGGTTCACTCGCACAACTACCCCTTATCGAGGATTTTGAGACGGCCACAAATTGTCCGACCATCAGCAATTGCGCCAGTACGGTTTGTGTATTACCCAACAACTGGATCAATGCCGTGAACGGCGATGCCGACCAGATCGATTTCCGTGTCCATTCAGGCGCTACACCCAGCGCCAGCACAGGACCCGACACCGACCACACCACCGGAACGGCAGCCGGCAAATACATTTATCTTGAAGCATCCACCTGTTTCAACAATGAAGCGGTTCTACTTTCTCCGTGCATAGACCTGACCGGTTCACAAACTCCTCAGCTCCTGTTCTGGTACCATCTCTATGGATCAAATACAGGCGAATTGCATGTGGATGTTTTCGGCGACGATGCCTGGAATAACGATGTCATTCCACCATTCGGCGGCAACCAGGGCAATTTATGGAAGCAAGGCGTGGTCAACCTGGTGCCCTGGGTCGGCAAGCGCATCAACATCCGCTTCCGTGGTATCACAGGAGGTGGCTCCACCTCCGACATCGCACTGGATGATATCAGTATCCTGGAATCCAGCGGTCCGCCTGTTGCCGCATTCACGTCCAGTTCAGCAAGCGGATGTACCGGCAAAACCTTCACGTTCACCGACCAGAGTTTAAATGCCCCAACACAATGGAATTGGACATTCACACCCGCCACCGTTTCATTCGTGAATGGCACGAGTGCCAGTTCTCAAAACCCGCAGGTAGTGTTTAATGCCACGGGCACATACGATGTAACCCTTGTGGCGTCCAGCCCCAACGGATCCGGAAGTGCAACCCAAACCGCCTTCATCACAATCCTTGCTCCCGCCGGAGTACCCCTAATCGAAGACTTCCAGTCTGTTACCTTCCCGCCAAGCGGATGGACCTTGCTCTCGGCAGGAGGAGCCATCACCTGGGCTTCTGCAAGCGGAATCAACGGTGCTTCCGGAACCACAACGACAGCCTCCTTCGTGGATAACTTCGACTACAACAATGTCGGGGCAGAGGATGGCCTACACACTTTCGAGGTGGATCTGAGCGCTGCGATTTCAGCCCGTATGACGTTCGATGTAGCTCATGCCCGGTACAGCGCCTCCTACGTCGACGGATTGCGTATTGATGTATCGACCGACTGCGGGTTGACCTGGATCCCTTCCGGTTACCTCAAGACCGGAACCGATCTGGCCACAGTTCCGGATAATACGGCTGAATACACCCCTTCCGGCACCAGCGACTGGCGCAAGGATACCGTTGATCTCTTCCTGTGGAACGGACAGAACATCCTGATCAATTTCGTGAACCTCAACGGATACGGGAATAACCTGTATATCGACAACATCAACATCGACGCCGTTACCGGCATCGGCGATGTCGCGTCAAGCGCTAACGTTCAGGTATATCCGAATCCGACCGAAGGAGTGTTCACCCTGACCTGGTCGGGACTGGCGCCAGGCACTTCCGTACAACTCACCGATGCGACAGGCCGGACGATGGGGATGCCCTGGTTTGCGAGCGAAACCATCGGCACCCGCAATTTCGACCTGAGTCATGCCGAGGCGGGCGTATATTTCATTCGCCTGGATACCGGTGCCGGTCAGCGTGTCCTGAGGTTGATCCTGCGTTAATTTACCGGAATCGATTCGTGGACCGTATCTTTGGGACATGGATTCGGTACGTCAGCAGAAATACGCCAAGCTCATTCAGAAGGAACTGGGCGAGTTGTTCCAGCGCGAAGGTTCCGGTTGGTATGGTCCGCATTTCGTGACGGTGACCGGTGTTCGTGTCACCCCAGACCTGGGTCTTGCCCGTGTACACATCAGTGTATTTAAAGCGCCCAAGCCTGCCGAAATCCTCAAGTCCCTGCGTCAGCACAAAACCGAAGTGCGGCTGCAATTGGGTCGGCGCATCGGCAAGCAGGCCAGGATAATCCCCGAGCTGGAGTTCTTTATTGATGATAGCCTCGACTATGCCGAGCGCATGGATGCGATTTTCAAGAACCTGCACATCCCACCTGCCGATACCTCCGGATCCTGAGGCCGGCCTCCCTTTTGATTACCTTCGTGCACCATGCAGTATGATCCCATTAAACGGGGCCTTGGCAACGTATTCAACCGCACGCCTTTTCTCCGTAAACTCTTTTACAGCCTACTCGACCTCCTGCTGCTCAGGGCCTGGCACGTACATCGGGAATTGAAACACTGGTTGCGCAATGCGCCGTCAGACGCCTCCATCCTGGATGCCGGGGCGGGATATGGACAGTACTCTTTCTGGCTCAGTCGCCGTTTGCCAAAGTCACGCATCTTGGCGGTTGATGTGAAAGAGGAACAAGTGGCGGACTGCAACCGGTTTTTTTCAGCCCTGGGCATGGGCGAGCGTGTACGCTTTGCTGTGGAGGATCTGACCAGGTATCGGAATCCTGCGCAATTCGACCTGGCTCTTTCGGTGGATGTGATGGAGCACATCTTGGAAGACGTCGAAGTCTTTAAAAACATCCATGCTTCTCTTAAATCCGGTGGCTTACTGATCATTTCCACGCCGAGCGATCAGGGGGGGAGCGATGTGCATGATGAAGGCGAAGGCTCATTCATCGAAGAACATGTGCGTGATGGATACAACATCCGCGAAATCGAGGATAAGCTGCGCAGCGCCGGATTCAGCGAGGTTCATGTACGCTACCAGTATGGGGCCCCCGGTAAGATATCGTGGAGACTTTCCATGAAATACCCCATTCTGATGTTGGGTGCAACCAAGTTGTTTTACCTGATTTTACCGCTGTACTATCTGATTGTATATCCTTTTTGTGCCCTGCTGAACGCACTGGATGTGTCCATGACCCATCCTACTGGCACCGGACTCATCGTCAACGCCCGTAAATAATCCAGGCCATGTCGACGGCGCTATTGATTGCCCGCCGCTACCTCTTCGCGCGAAAGTCGCATCAGTTGGTGAACCTGGTGAGCTGGGTGAGTGTGGCCGGTGTGGCTGTTGGTACGTTCGGGTTGATCGTAGTCCTTTCGGTATTCAATGGCTTCGGCTCATTGGTCTTGTCGCTGTACGACACCTTTGATCCCGACATCCGGATTGAAGCGCCCGGAGGAAGACCCTTCGTTGCTGATTCGGCCCAACGCAATATCCTGATCAGCGATCCGGATGTGGTTTCGGTCTCGCCGGTCTTGGATCAACTGGCGCTGCTGCGCTACCGCGACCAGCAAATGGTGGTTACACTTCGGGGGGTCGACGAGAAGTATTTCAACACAACAGGTGTCGCATCCGCTGTCAAGTACGGGCGAGCCGTTTTACAAGATGGGCCCGCCAACCACATCATTCCCGGTTCTTTTATCGCCTACAAGCTCGGTTTGCGGATCGACGACCCCTTTCACCGCGTGGAAGTGATCATGCCCCGCCGGGGTGCCGATTTGCAGGCCACAACCCTCGACCCTTCCGCTGCATTTTCGGAGGAGCGGTTGAATGCTTCCGGGGTGTTTGAAATACAACAGGACTTCGATTCTAAGTATGCATTGGTTCCGATGCGCTTCATGCGACTGATCAGTGGACGCGATCGTGAAATCACCGCCTATCAGGTCAAACTTCGCCCGGGAGCAGATCCGGATGCTGTGCGCGAACGCATGGCAAGCACTCTTGGTGATGGGTTCTCGGTTCAGGATCGCCTGATGCAGCACGCATTCCTTTACAAGATCCTGAAAGGCGAGAAGCTTGCCGTATACCTGATACTCGGATTCATTCTGGTTATCGCCGCCTTCAACCTCTTCGGCACCTTGTCGATGCTCATTCTCGAGAAAAAACGCGACATCCGTATAC
>JBJTJB010000132.1:0-6520 GCA_046095245.1 Bacteroidota bacterium
CACCAGATCCATATCGATGTTCCGCGGGTTGCTCACCGCATACAATATGGCCTTTTTGGTGATTTCGTGGAATACGATCCGGCGCGTGCTGGCCTTCTTCAGGTCCAAAGACTCAAACAAGTGCCAGGAAATGGCTTCCCCCTCGCGGTCTTCGTCGGTCGCGAGCCATACGGTCTTGGCTTTCTTGGCCAATCGGCGCAATTCATCAACGACCTTGACCTTTTCCTCGCTGATTTCATAATTGGGCGCAAAACCATTCTGAATGTCAATGGCTTTATCGTTCTTGACCAAGTCACGGACATGGCCAAAACTGGATCGGACGGTGTAATCCTTGCCTAAAAATCCTTCGATTGTCTTCGCTTTCGCGGGAGACTCCACTATCACTAAATTATCGGCCATTGAAGGGTTTGGGGGTTAACGTGTATTGAGCTTACGGCGGGCAAATTAAGAGAATTTTGACCAAACCCATCGGACAACGATATTCCCACTTAGAATTTATATCATTGAATATCAATCAGTAAATCTGCATTTTACCCCGTTTTTTACCCGGTAAAGGGTGTCCAATCCGGCTATTTTCACAGCATTTCCCCTCAAGGCCGGCGGCATGAACCTGATCGAAATCAATGTGCAAACCGACTGACATCTTGTCAGTGCGCAGGGCGAATTTCCTATCTTTGCACTCCCAAGAAAAGTAAACCGCATGGAACAACAGCACGGAAACAAGGTTATTGATGAGCAGCGCCAGGGCGAGGCCCTGATGTTGGATGGCTCATCAAAACCGGGAGAAGCGCGAAAACTTTTTCTGGAGAGTTACGGCTGTCAGATGAATTTTTCGGACAGCGAAATCGTTGCATCCATCCTGAACGACAACGGATTCACGACTACACGCCAGGCAGAGGAAGCGGATGTCATTTTTCTGAATACCTGTGCAATCCGCGAAAACGCCGAGCAGCGCGTACGCACCCGATTGCAGGACTTTAAGAAACTGAAGAGAAGTAATCCGGGACTGATTGTAGGTGTACTGGGCTGCATGGCCGAGCGGCTTAAATCCAGGTTCCTGGAGGAGGAACAACTGGTGGATCTGGTAGCAGGTCCCGATTCCTACCGCGACCTGCCTAACCTGATTGAACAGGTGGGCGGCGGACAGAAAGCCGTCAATGTGTTGTTGTCCCGCGAGGAAACCTATGCCGATATCAATCCGGTCCGGCTTGGTTCGAATGGTATCACGGCATTCATTTCCATCATGCGTGGGTGCGACAACATGTGTTCGTTTTGCGTAGTGCCCTTTACGCGCGGACGTGAACGAAGCCGGGATCCGGAAAGCATATTGAATGAAGCGCAGGAATTGTTTGAACAAGGCTACCGGGAAGTGACATTACTGGGGCAAAACGTGGACTCCTACCTGTGGTGGGGCGGCGGACAAAAAAAAGAACTTGAGCCCGAAACCGTTCACGCCGCCCTTGCGCATGCACTCCCCGAAGCCGAGCAGGCGAAGTACACCACATTCGCCGATTTATTGGAGCGCGTAGCGGGAGTCAATCCGGATTTACGGGTACGCTTTTCGACCAGTAACCCCCGCGACATGACCGATGCCGTGCTGCACGTGATGGCAAGGCACGAAAACATCTGTAAATACATTCACTTGCCCGTACAATCGGGCAATACACGTGTTCTTGAAAAGATGAACCGTGGATACAGCCGTGAAGATTACATCCGCCGCATCGAATCCATCCGGCAAATCCTTCCCGATTGTGGTCTCAGTACAGATATCATCAGTGGCTTCTGCAGCGAAACCGAAGAAGAACACCGCGAAACGCTGAGTCTGATGGAATGGGCCGGTTACGATTTCTCCTACATGTTCAAGTACTCCGAACGACCCGGAACCGCAGCAGAGAAAAAGTTCGAAGATGATGTTCCGGAAGAGGTGAAAGGCAGGCGCTTGCAGGAAATCGTAGATCTGCAACAAAAGCTTTCGGCATTGAAAACAGCCGCAGCAGTCGGGAAAACATTTCGCGTACTGGTGGAGGGCACTTCGAAAAAATCGCAGGAAATGCTCTTCGGACGGAATTCTCAGAATACGGTGTTGGTGTTTCCGAAAGGAGCTTTAAAACCCGGTGATTATGTCAACGTGCGTGTAGACCGATGCACGGCCACAACCCTAATTGGAGAAACGGTGTGATTTTAACGCACAGGAATTCCGGAACAGGTAGTTTTTCATGACAATACAGGAAATCAAAAACAGGCACGGGATCATCGGCACATCGCCGCAACTCGACCATGCCATCAATGTTGCCCGCCAGGTAGCTCCAACGGATTTATCGGTGCTGATTACGGGTGAAAGTGGAACAGGAAAAGAGATTTTTCCGCAGATTATCCACCACCTCAGTAGCAGAAAGCACGGGCCCTATATATCCGTAAACTGCGGCGCTATACCCGAAGGGACCATCGATTCTGAATTGTTCGGCCATGAAAAAGGTGCATTCACCGGTGCCCACGAAGCCCGGAAAGGCTATTTTGAAGTTGTAAACGGAGGCACCATTTTCCTCGACGAAGTTGCCGAGCTGCCACTCATGACCCAGGTAAGGCTCCTGCGCGTTTTGGAAACCGGTGAGTTTATGCGTGTGGGCTCCAGCAAGATGCAGAAAACCAACGTGCGGGTCGTTGCTGCCACCAATGTGAATATGGCCGAAGCGATCGCTCGCGGCCGCTTTCGCGAAGACTTGTATTACCGGTTGAATACCGTACCCATCCAGATTCCACCCTTGCGCGATCGAAAAGGGGATGTACACCTGTTGTTCCGGAAATTCGCTGCAGATTTCGCCGACCGCTACCGCATGCCAACCGTTCAATTGCTACCCGAAGCCCGACAATTGCTGGAGGAGTACCGCTGGCCCGGCAATATCCGACAGTTGAAAAATGTAACGGAACAACTCTCCATACTGGAGCAACAAAAAGAAATCGGACCGGAAACGCTCTTGAAATACCTGCCTGTAGACCAGGGAGGTTCAATGCCGGTCCTGCTGCGCGATGAAATGCGGGGCGGAGGCGAATTCAACGAGCGTGAATTGCTCTACAAAGTGCTCTTCGACATGAAAAAGGACCTGACGGACCTAAAGAAAGTCGTCGCCACGCTTATGTCAGGAGCCCCCGTGAACAACATCGATGCGCCGGTGCTGGAATCCGAGCCGTTCAGAAGGCATGTACCTGAGTTGATTGAAACACAACCCGGTGTCACCTTATCCACTTCGCCGGTACGCATCGATGCACATGAAGTGCTGGCAGATGAGCCTTTGTCACTGGTGGAAAAAGAAAAGGAGCTGATCCGCAAGGCCATCCTCAAGCACAAAGGCAAGCGACGCGAGGCAGCGAAGGAACTGGGTATTTCCGAGCGCACATTGTATCGAAAAATCAACGAGTACGAAATCAAAGAATGAGCAGCGCCAGGGCCCTTTTATCCATCCTGTTCGGACTCCTATTGGGTTCGTGTGGCGTTTATACGTTCAGCGGCGCATCCATTTCACCCGATGTGAAAACATTTTCGGTCCAGTATTTCAGCAACCGCGCACAATTGGTACAACCACAGCTAAGTCAGGCTTTCACTGAAAAACTCAAGCAGCGCATGCTTTCGCTTTCCGGTCTCAAACAAACCGAACGCGAAGGGGATTTGCAGTTTGAGGGATACATCAGTGACTACCGCAATACGCCCACCGCCATACAGGGCAGTCAAACAGCAGCCCTGAACAGGTTAACCATCAGTGTGCAGGTCAAATTCACCAACACCAAGGATACGAAACAGAATTTTGAGACTACATTTACGCGCTACGCCGATTACGATAGCAAAGTAGCTTTCGAAAGCGTAGAACAGGATCTGATTGAAGAGATCAACCGACAACTGATCGACGATATTTTTAACAAGTCCGTAAGCAACTGGTGATGACACGCGAGCAATTCCACCACCTGGTGAACCATCCAGCCGGTATCAGCGAGGCCTCTGCGGAACAGCTCCCTGATCTTATCCGTCAGTTCCCCTACTGTCAGGCATTGCGTTATCTGCAGTTGCGTTATCTATCCGAAAAAGACAGTATTCATTATCCACAGCAACTAAAAGTCACCTCGGCCTACGCACCGGATCGTGGTCGTTTGTTCCGGATTATCCACCCGGAACCTGAATTGCTGGTTGTGCCGGAGGAGGAGCCGGCTGCGGTATCCGCTGTTGAGCCGAGCGTTGCGGAAGTCCCGGATGTGAATGAAGCTCCAGCCTCCGGTATCACAGACATTCAGCCTGCTCAGGAAACCGCTTCAACGCAGGCCAATGAAACACTGCTGCAGAGCCTGGATGAAAAACTGGAGCAGTTGGATCAATGGGAACATGCAAGCGGAAACCTGAGCGAAATCCCAGGCGAAAACGAAGCAGTGAAAAAACCGTTGGTAAGCCCCGGACTGTACATCGCACCGGCAGAAACACCCGATCAAATACCCGAACTGCCTGAGACTATCGCCGGTTCCGATGACCTGGACAAATTAATCCGGGAAGAGCTCATACAACAGGAACTGCACTCCCTGCAAGGTCTTACACCGGCCATTCAACCGCCGAAGGAAAACCGGGGGGCCGGCAAAGAAAATCAAACACCTTTCTCCCCACCGAGGGAAACTACGCCCTCCCCTGCCCGAACAGCCCCGCCTTCCAAGAAGCCTGAGATACTCCGGCCCGCTGTTACCGCAGCGGCACAGCCGGAACCCAAAGCCAAACCACAGGTTGTTGAACACGAGCAGGAGCCGATTGCGTTGCATCGTGGCGAAATCCACAGCTTTTCGGATTGGCTCAAAATGGGTAAACAGGAAAACCCGCCTCAGGCTATACAGCCCCAAGTCACCACAAAGCCGGAACCTGCCACCGACACGACCACTTCACTCGATAAAGATGCCGAGGTAAAGCCCGCTGGCAAGCCAAGACTGATTTTCAGCAAAGAGGCAATTCAGCATGCTCCTGAGGGAGAAGTAAATATATCTGCAGGTTTCCCGGAACAATTCAAGACGACTGAGAGCCTGACGAAACCACCAAGCGCTGAACACGAAGTCGTAAACCCAGTGCCTACCCCCTCAGGCCCTTCAACAGAGGAGAGATTCGACTACGAGCTGCTTCCTCCCCGGAAACCGATACCTGACCCATCGGATGTGGATACCGAAATCCCACGCAGTCAGGTGCCGGCCAAGGAGCTTATTGAGCGGTTCATCCAGAACGAACCCCGCATCCATCCTTCCCGAAGTGCTTTCTAGAGTCCGGTCAACATGGCCAAGAAGAGCGCC
The DNA here is from genome assembly GCA_046095245.1 of Bacteroidota bacterium. Lineage (GTDB taxonomy): Bacteria > Bacteroidota > Bacteroidia > AKYH767-A > OLB10 > JAJTFW01. The sequence goes on from JBJTJB010000132.1 coordinate 5,308, forward strand.
CAGGAAGAACCGGAAGACCTCATTTCAGAAACTCTCGCGCGGATCCACGCCGAGCAAGGGCATTTCCAGAAAGCCATTTCCTGCTACGAACTTCTGGCCTTGAAATTCCCCGAAAAAAAGCGTTACTTTGCGTCCCTAATTGACGAACTGAAGTCTAAATTAAATCCCTGATTCCATGTTTACCCTCGTTGTTGTCCTGCTCATCATTGTAAGTCTGCTGCTTTGCCTGGTTGTTCTCGTACAGAATTCGAAAGGCGGAGGTTTGGCCTCCGGTTTTTCGGCTTCAAACCAAATCATGGGCGTACGCAAAACGACCGACTTCCTCGAGAAACTCACCTGGGGATTTGCCATCGGGATGCTCGTACTGGCCATGATCGGCAACTTCGTTCTGCCACGCAATGCCTCCTCCACCGGCGAAACGTCTGTGATTGAAGAGCAGATGTCGAATTCCACCATGCCGTCCGCTGCGCCGGCACCTACCCCGGCTCCGGCTGCTGAACCCGCACCGGCTCCTGCAGCTCAACCGGCCCCCTGATTCAACATCAAGGCTGACAGCTTTTCAGTCGCTGTCAGAAAATGCTGTCAAAATCCGCTGATAGCGGGAAATTTTGACAGCATTTTTCATGTTTATACCAATTGGCACAATCCTCGCTAGGTGCGCGCCGGAAAAAATCCAACTCTAACACCCAAAACATACACGTACCATGAGCAATGTAAGCATCAAGCCTCTTGCCGACCGTGTGATCGTAGAAGTATCACCGGCAGAAGAAAAGACCGCCAGCGGCATCATTATCCCCGACACCGCTAAAGAGAAACCACAGCGTGGAACTGTGGTGGCCGTAGGTTCAGGAAAGAAAGACGAACCCATGACCGTTAAGGTTGGCGATACCGTTCTGTACGGTAAATACGCCGGAACAGAAGTATCTGTAGAAGGACGCGAACTCCTGATCATGCGCGAATCCGACATTTTCGCCATCATCTGATTTCAACACGATTTCATTCAAACTTTATCAACATAACCGAACAAAATGGCAAAGGAAATTTCATTCGATCTCGAAGCACGTGATGCCCTCAAGCGCGGCGTGGACGCTCTGGCGAACGCCGTGAAAGTGACCCTGGGTCCTAAAGGACGCAATGTGATCATCGACAAGAAATACGGTGCGCCAAGCATCACCAAGGATGGTGTAAGCGTAGCCAAGGAAATCGAGCTGAA
>JBJTJB010000133.1:0-3837 GCA_046095245.1 Bacteroidota bacterium
CATCTGCGTTTAATTGATGCAATTGCCCGACCGACAATTCAATGGAGGGGTCAATTCGTAGGCTGGAGTTCGTTACCTCCAATCGCGCGCACAAAATAAAATCGACCACGGTCACCGCCTCCTCGAAATGTGGTGAATCCATCAACAATCGAGTTGCCTCCTGCCTAAATTGATCCAATCGCATGAGCAAAAATACATGCTTGTTTGTCGATATGGCGATAAAGCTTCGACCGATTACATTTGCACACCATGTTCATTCCGGATGACCACTCCATTTACATGCAGCGCTGCATCCAATTGGCGATGCTGGCTATGGGGCGTACCTTGACCAATCCGATGGTGGGTTGTGTGATTGTGCATGATGGTCAAATTGTCGCTGAAGGGTATCATGCCGGTTTCGGATTGCTCCATGCAGAGGCAGAAGCCCTTTCGAGGGTGAAAAACCACGGGCTGCTGAATGAATCCCTACTGTATGTCAACCTTGAACCGTGTTGTCACCATGGAAAAACCCCACCTTGCACCGATGCGATCATCCGATCAGGAATCAAAAGGGTGGTTGTAGCCATGGAGGATCCATTCCCTGCTGTTGCCGGCGAGGGAATACAGGCACTACGAAAAGCCGGAATTGATGTCACATGCGGTATTCTTGATGCGGAAGCCCGACATCTCAACCGACGTTTCATTACCTATCATAATGTGAGACGTCCGTATGTGGTCCTGAAATGGGCTCAAAGTGCGGATGGATACACCGGTTCATCCCATCAGGAGATAAGAATTAGCAGTGACGATAGCCTTGAATTGACGCAGCGCTGGCGTAGCGAAGAACACGGAATTCTGATTGGTGCACAAACTGCTCTCACCGACAATCCGACATTGAATGTCAGGCACTGGAATGGCCCTCAGCCGGTAAGGATACTCTTTGATCCGAACGGACGCTGTTCAGGTGCCAGTCATCTCACGCTTTTCGATGGAAAATCACGCACACTTGTACTGACAGGTGATGGTGAAGCGACCTATCCCAATGCCGAAGTGATCCCTTTCAATGATTTTGAAAAACCGGCTCAGGCCATCAACACGGCACTCCACCATGCAGGCATAGTTTCCTTGCTGGTTGAAGGCGGCTCAAGGCTGCATACGCTTTTCCTGAAAGAAGAAGTATGGGACGAATGCAGGATCATATCCAACCCGATACGGTCAACTGGTGATTGCCGTGCGCCCAAATGGCCCGCGGGTGAGGTGCATTGTATGCAGTATGGTCAAGACCTCGTACATACAATCAGAAAAATCGTATGAATACACCGCTGGCCATCGAAATCCTACTTGCGTCCGCATTTTCGGCCTCACTGTATGTAGTCTTGCGGTATTTCGGTGTTTGGAAAGTCAATAACCTCCATGGACTGACGGCAAATTACCTGACTGCCGCATCGCTCTCCTTCTGCTGGAATTTTTCAGCAAATCTCCATGCTGCTCAATCCGCGGCATGGATGGTACCCTATGCCGTGGGCATCGGCATGTTGTTCATTGGTGTTTTTTATATCGCCGCATTAACCACCCAAAAAGCCGGAATCACCATCACCTCGATTGCAGGGAAAATGTCGATGGTCATCCCCATCTGCGCTGGCATCATCCTGTTCAACGATCAAGTCACCTCAGCACGGATCATCGGTATGCTCCTCGCCTTACTTGCTGTATTACTGAGTACCTACAGCAAGAGCAAAGGGGAAAGTCACCAGAAAATTGATGCGGGAACCGTGTTATTGCCGGTGATCCTGTTTATCGGCAGTGGAATGGTAGATACCAGTATCAAACTATCGGAGCACTACCTGATGGAAGGAGAAGGAGATCAATTGTTCGTGTCCATGCTGTTTGGCTCGGCCGGTCTTATTGGGATTGTACTCACTTTCAGAGGATTTCTTTTCAGTCGCTTTGAAAGACGCAAGGCGTGGCCCAACCGTCGAAGTATTCTTGCCGGTGTTTTACTGGGGACGTTGAATTTCTTTTCCTTGCTTTTCCTGATCAACGCGCTTGCCAGCCCGGGCGCAGAAAGTTCACTGATTTTTGCCATCACCAATGTACTGGTTGTCCTTTTCAGCACCGCCAGCGGGTTAATACTCTTTCGCGAGAAACTCAACCCTACCAAAATCGCCGGACTGGCGGTTGCCATCATCAGCATCATAATCCTTAGCCGATAATGCTTTTCGAGGACAGCTTTTTAAGTCTCGCAGGTAAAGGAGAGGGCGAGTTCCGTGATCGGGGCAGTCGGTTTATCGGAATCGGCCTTCCGGTTTCATCAGAACCTGCTGTTAAAGAACTCCTGCAGGAGATAAAAAAAACACATCCGCAGGCAAATCACCATTGCTATGCTTTTCGCCTGGGTTCAGACGGCCTGGCGCAACGCAGCAGCGATGATCGTGAGCCTTCAGGATCAGCCGGCAAACCCATTCTTGGCGCACTGCTCTCCAAAGGAATTACAAACTCCCTGATTGTGGTTGTTCGCTATTTTGGCGGCACCTTGCTGGGTGTACCCGGACTTATCAATGCGTACAGAAATGCAGCCCTGATTGCTATTGAACAGGCTGGTATTCAGGAGCAGATCGTAGCAGAAACTTTTGTGCTTCAATTTTCGCGGGAAACCAGCGGAGCCGTACACCAATTGCTTCGGCAGTTCGATGCCAAAATTCTTGCGCAGGATTACGAGTCGACTTGCAGCATCCGATTCAGCATACGCAGAAGCAGGAGTACAGAACTGCGCAACAAATGGCAACAACACCCTACTCTCGGATTCCAAACCCAACTTACACATGATTGACACGGATCTTATCAAGACGCTTTGTTCCATTCCATCCGTATCGGGACATGAAGAGAACATGCACCGGTTTCTGATCAACTACATTGAAAAGCATTCTGGATCCTGGAAGCATAAGCCGGAAATCATCCATGGGCCGGATTTTCAGCATTGCGTCATTCTATCCTTCGGAACACCCCGAACGGCTGTGTATGCACACATCGACTCCATCGGATTTCACGTACGCTATTCGAATCAACTGGTAAGGATCGGCGGCCCTAAACTCGTTAGTGGTTACACGCTGGCGGGTCACGATAGCCAGGGATCGATCGAAGGTCCGCTGCACATAGATGAGGCTGAGGAAACCATCAGTATCCAATTCGGAAGAAGCATTGATCGCGGCACGGCGTTACATTTCAAAATGAATTTCCGTGAAACCGCTGATTACATTCAATCCTGCTACCTCGACAACCGATTGGGAGTTTACAATGCCCTGAAGCTTGCAGAAACCCTGGAGCATGGCGTAATCGTATTCAGTTGCTGGGAAGAGCATGGCGGGGGGTCTGTACCCTACATCACGAAATACCTGTGGGAGCGGTTCAGAATCAGGCAATGTCTTATCAGCGACATCACCTGGGTAACCGAGGGAGTTCCCGCCGGAGAAGGCGTTGTGGTGAGCCTGCGCGATTCTGGTATTCCAAGAAGAAGCTATACAGACCGAATCATCGGTGTGCTACAGGAAGCAGGGGTTCGATTCCAGTTGGAAGTGGAAGGGAGCGGTGGAAGTGATGGGAATGAAATTCAAAAGCAACCCTACCCCATCGACTGGTGATTTATTGGTGCCCCGGAGGACTTTGTTCATAGTCCGGATGAACGTGTACACAAGCGCGACCTGTTGGACATGCTGCACGCTTACAGGGTACTAATGAACTCGCTTTGATCTTTGAATCAAAAAAACGGCTTCAGGCGGCTGAGCAATTCGGCAGGCGGCTTGCAGGGTTTACCATCCGACTTGCTTACAAACACCAAGGTCGTTTCGGCCGTCGTAAGTA
>JBJTJB010000134.1:0-2699 GCA_046095245.1 Bacteroidota bacterium
TAAAATCCCCTGCATTCCCTTTTTCATCGCGAGCCTTTTCATCCTACGGAAAAAATATCAGGATTCGCAGAGTGGAGCCTTTTCTTCGGAACCGCACTGAATTCAGGAAGCAAATTGACCCTTCCGTTCCATCCAGCGATGTAATACTACGAGCGCCCATATCCGATTAAACAAGTGGTGCATTCCAGATTGGTATTCCTTGATCAAGCGATTTACATATTCGGGGTCAACCAGATTTGACTTCAAGATCATTTCCTCTGAAAGGTATTTTTCGACCAGATATTTCAAGTCGGATTTTAGCCAACGAACCAATGGTATTGAAAATCCACTTTTAGGACGGTCAAATAGGGATTGATCGAGGTGAGAGAATAGGACTTTTTTCAGAATATACTTACTCTGTCCACCCTTAATTTTCAATTTATCATCTAGATTCAGCGCAAATGAAACCAAATCGTTGTCTAAAAAAGGCACACGCGCTTCAATGGAGTGTTTCATGGTTGCACGGTCTATTTTTGTCAACAGATCATCAGGCAGGTAGTGTTCGAGATCAAAAAATGCCTGTTCTTCACTTGGGGACAAATCCCGGGCCGCGCCTGCGAAGTATAACTCCTCTTGAATCCGTTGTTCAAATCGGAACCCCTGACTTAATGTGTCACTTGAAAATTCTTTCTTGAGTAATATGTCGACTTCCCTGCTTGTGAAGAAATATTGCTCTTGACTGAATATATGATTGTTGTATCCCCTTGAGTTTCGCAATGAAAGCAGTTCTGCTATTCTTACGTAGCGCGATGGCAGAGTCTTGAGCACGGGTATGGAGAGTGAACTCAGGTATCTGAAAACCGGATTACGGAGCCGTCTTGACCATTTATGAGCGCCATAAACCATGAATAATTCATCGGCTCCTTCACCTGATAAAACCACTTTTACATGTTTACATGCTAGGCCCGAAACCAATAGGGTGGGGATGATTGAAGCGTCAGCCAACGGTTCATCGTTGGTGTCAATTCCATCTTCCATAAGACCTATGATATCCGATTCGCCAATGATCAGTTCGTGGTGGTTTGTTCCTATAGCTGCAGCGACTTTCTTTGCAAACCTCGATTCATCAGAAACAACCTCTTTGTTTCCAATCGTAAACGTGTCTATCTTCCTTCCAGTTACTTCTGCGGCTTTAAATGCAATAGTACTACTATCAATGCCTCCACTTAGGAAAATCCCGCATGGCACATCGCTTCTTAGTTGCATCGATACGGATTTTGATAATAATTCATCCAGTTGTTCCGCGGCTTGGTTTTCGTTGGAAATCTTTTTCTTCCCTATATCTTGTCCAAGCCTATGGAAGGGTACTGTGTTGATGATGCCTTGCTTCCCGATAACCAACCGTTCTCCCGGAATAAGTTTTTTAATCTCCGAATAGATCGTATTCGGCGCAGGGATAAATCCAGTGTGTAGAAAATCTGCTATGCTTTTTCGATCTATACTGAGGTTTATTTTAGGTAACGATTCGATCGCTTTTAGTTCAGAGGCAAAGGCTATTTTATCAGCATCGCTGTAAACAAACAATGGCTTGATCCCGAATCGATCGCGGATTAGATGTAATTGGCGATTTGGAATATCGTAAAATGCAATCGAAAACATTCCATTCATTCGGGTGACGAAATCCCATCCAAAAAATGCAATACCTTCTAGGATCACTTCAGTGTCCGAATCTGATTGTAATTGTATTCCATTATTCAGTAGTTCTGTTCCAAGTTCTTTGTAGTTATAAAGTTCTCCATTATATGTGATCACATATTGTCCGCACTTAGATGTCATTGGCTGTGAAGCCCTTTTGCTCAGATCAATGATGGAGAGCCGTCTGTGACCTGTTTGATATGTGTTGTCTGTAAAGTATCCGCTGTCATCAGGTCCACGGTGGGACTGACAATCGGTCATAGTTCTGATAATCGATGAGTCGATTTCACCAGATACCTGAAATACTCCTGCAATTCCGCACATAATGAGTAGTTTTGGTTTATGTGTGAATTGAAATTTCTGAATTCTGTTTAGACACGTGCTTTGTTATGGATTAGTTTTCGAATGATATGTAAAAACGTGTGCTTCATGATTCCAAGTGTCCGTCTATCTAGAATAGAAGGTGGGTAAGCAATGATACCTCTTATGAAATACTTCACCCCGTTTTTTAAATCACCCGATTCAACCAGATGGATGGCGCTATACGTGTCACTGTATGATTCAATCCCTTTTTTGTAGGCCCCTATGAAACGTTCTGTTTCGCGATCTGTGAATGCGTATTTTAACAGCAGTTCTTTTCTTGAGTTCAGGCTATCCAATGAATTGTCCTTTACCGATCTTCCGGAATGACTCACCAGGATCGAGGTTACTGTATCGACCGTATATATCGGATATCGGCTTGCGATCTCAAGCCACAACAAGTAGTCTTCCGCATTGGTCAAATTCCTGTCTTCGTTGAATTTGAGGTTTAAAGCAACCTGCCGTTTAATAAACATTCCGTTGCAACTAAAGGGGTTGCCGGCAACAAGTTTCTTCTTTCCTATATAGGCTGAACGGAATGAACGCCCTTTACGTATGCGTCGACCATCAATATCCCTGACTTCAAAATTCAAGTGAATTGCGGATGGAAGTCCTTGTTTCTTGATTTCTGCGTATCCGATTTCCAAATGATTCGGCAATAAGAG
>JBJTJB010000135.1:0-3855 GCA_046095245.1 Bacteroidota bacterium
GATCTTATACTTGTTGTTGCGATAATTCCAGAAACACGTGGTTGCCGCAGAAGTGATCGTGATTCCACGCTCCTGCTCCTGGACCATCCAGTCCATGGTTGCAGCACCATCGTGTACTTCACCGATCTTGTGGTTAACACCGGTGTAATACAGAATACGCTCAGTGGTGGTCGTCTTACCAGCATCAATGTGAGCGGCAATACCGATGTTGCGTACGAACTTGAGATCTTTTACGTCCTGTGACATCTTATTCTAAGGGGAAGTATACTCTGGAATTGAAATGATTAGACTCGGAAATGTGAGAAGGCCTTGTTTGCATCAGCCATACGGTGGGTATCGTCTTTCTTCTTCACGGCAGCACCCTCACCTTTTGCAGCTGCGATGATTTCACCTGCAAGCCTGTCGGCCATACTTTTTTCGTTTCGTTTGCGGGAATAGAGAATCATCCACTTGATTCCAACAGAAATTTTCCGGTCAGGGCGAACCTCAGATGGAATCTGGAAAGTTGCACCACCCACACGACGGCTCTTCACCTCAACTGCTGGCATCACATTGTTCAAAGCGGTCCTGAAGGTTTCGATTCCGCTCTCCTTGGTTCGATTCTCGACTTTCTCGATAGCATCGTAGAAAATCTGGAAACCCTTGCCCTTCTTTCCTGAATACATAAGCATATTCACGAAACGGGTCACCATCGGATCGTTAAACTTCGGATCAGGAAGGATGGCTCGCTTTTTTGGTTTGGTCTTCCTCATGACTCAGCAGAGATATTTTTCGTTGCGTTGATTTTAGTTGGATTATTTTTTGCCTTTGGCTGCGGGGGCTGCACCGGGCTTCGGACGCTTGGTTCCGTCTTTTGAACGACGCTGGTTACGTCCATCGACACCGGATGTATCGAGCGCACCACGAATAATGTGGTAACGAACTCCCGGAAGATCCTTCACCCTGCCACCGCGAATCATGACAATACTGTGCTCTTGGAGGTTGTGACCTTCCCCTGGGATGTAGGCCGTAACCTCGAACTTATTGGTCAGACGAACACGAGCCACTTTCCGCATGGCTGAATTCGGCTTCTTGGGCGTGGTCGTGTAAACACGGGTGCATACACCCCGGCGTTGAGGACAAGAGGTCAAAGCCGGAGACTTACTCTTATCAACCAGGGCTTCGCGACCCTTGCGGACTAACTGCTGAATCGTTGGCATTCTATGTGATTTTCAGTTCAATATCAGTATTTTAAGCACACTATACCCCTAAAAAGGGAGTGCAAAGTTACATAAGAAATTGATTTAGGCAAGCATGGACCCAATTTATTTACCGCCAGATTCGATTGGACCGGTTCACCCCTAAAATCCAATCGGCGCATTTTTCAATTTAAACTGATAATCAATGCTTTATGGAATACCGCCAATTGATCATATCAATCCAAAATATTTTTATCGTATTAATTATCAATATTTTGTGGCGATTATTGGTCGGATATGATTGCACTGGCCCGGCAATATCCTTGAATCATGATCAAGGCAGGCCGTTACTTTTACAGCGGTACCCGATATACATCATGAAAAGTTCCGCATCTCAAGCCATACAATATATAAAACCAGGGCAGCGTGTGTTTGTTCATGGCAGCGCAGCTACGCCTACAATTTTACTTCAGGCCTTGGTGGATTGTGATGATATTAAGGATGTGGAACTTGTATTCATCAGCGTTTTTGGCCCCTTCCCTCCTGCCCTGCCCGAAAATGAAAGCAGATTCAGGTTGAACAGTCTGTTTGTGTCCGGTCCAGTAAGGCATGCAGTAAATACAGGCATGGCCGACTATGTTCCGGTGTTTTTAAGCGAGATCCCGGAACTGTTCCGGAACAATGTCCTCCCCCTCGATGTCGCCCTGGTTCAGGTATCCCCACCCGACCAACATGGTTATTGCTCCCTGGGCGTTTCTGTAGACATCGCCAGGTCGGCTGTAAATGCTGCCCGTATTGTGATAGCCCTGGTCAATCCCCAAATGCCCAGAACCCACGGAGACGGTTTGATTCATGCATCCAAGTTTGCAGCCATGGTTGAGCACGATTGCGCACTTGAACAGACAGCTGGCCAATCCCTTCCCGGAGAGATCGAACAGCGGATCGGACAACAAATCGCCAATCTGATCGAAGACGGAAGTACCTTGCAAATGGGTATTGGTGCCATTCCCGACGCAGTCCTGAGTTGCCTGTCCTCGCATCGCAACCTGGGAGTCCACACCGAGATGTTCTCCGATGGAATAATTCCCTTGATCCAATCGGGAGTCATTAACAATAGTTTGAAGGCCAAACACCCGGGAAAGACCGTTACAGGGTTTTGTTTTGGAACGCGAAGACTCTACGATTTTATCGATGACAATCCGGGTTTTGCGTTTCTTGACATCGACTACGTGAACGATACCGCTGTAATTCGGCAAAATCCACGAGTAGTTGCCATCAATAGCGCCATCGAAGTTGACCTGACAGGCCAAGTTTGCTCCGATTCAATAGGACATACACAATACTCCGGGGTTGGCGGACAAATGGACTTTTTAAGGGGGGCCGCATTATCCGAGGGCGGGAAACCTATCATCGCCTTACCCTCCCGAACCACCAAAGGTCAACCACGTATTGTGAACTTTCTTAAACCCGGGGCTGGAGTGGTAGCCACACGGGCGCATGTTCATTATGTGGTCACCGAGTATGGAGTAGCCTATTTATTCGGAAAAAATCTGCACCAACGGGCAGAGGCGCTCATCGCAATTGCTCACCCCGAGGACAGAGAAATGCTTTCAAAATCATTTCATGAACGCTTCCGTCACTGACCAGTTTGTTCAACCGTTGTTCAGGATTGCACCGACCCCTAGCGGTTTCATTCACAGGGGAAATGCTGCAAATTTTTTACTGATCTGGCTGTTTGCTCGGATAAAAAAAGGAAAGCTCCTCCTACGCATAGACGATTTGGATCGTGAGCGGATGAGACCCGAATACCTCTCAGATATTTTCAGATCCTTGGAAAAACTGGGAATCGACTACGACCATGGCCCAGCCGGACCAGATGATTTCACTGCCCATTGGTCGCAATTCGTCCGAATGGATTTGTATCGGGATGCCCTGCACACCCTGAAAAATAAACCGGAATCATATTCATGCGCCTGTTCACGTGGCAGCCTCAATAAAGATAAAACCTGTGCATGCAAAAGTGCTCTGAGCACGATGGATCCGGATAGCTGCAATTTCAAAATCACACTTGAAGTCGATCCATCCCGCCTGCGAAATGACTTTTTCTCGATAGCTGAGTCGGTTCAGCGAACGGAATATCGAACTGATCTTGTTTTTATGCGAAAGAGCGGTCAGCCTGCTTATCATACCGCCAGCATCGTTGATGACGTACATTTCGGAGTCACACATCTTGTACGTGGCGAAGATTTGATTGAATCGAGCATTTACCAATTGGCATTAGCCGCTGCCATGCGAAAGGTGAACTATCTGCAGGTTAAACATGCACACCATCCGCTGGTCCGAAGCAACGATGGCGAAAAGCTCGCAAAATCCGCAGGGAAACGTTCAATTCAGAAACCGAATCATGCCGACTGGAGTCCGGATCAGATTTCGATGTTGGTTTCAAAATGGCTTGACTTAGGTTCAATCGGCAACAAAGAGGAATTATTCGACGCGGCAAATGGATCGGCAGTTGGGGCCAATATCCTTCAATGGTAATATAATATAACATTCCAGTTGATCAAATTATCAGAAAGGTTTGAACTTAAATGAACTTCACCGTTTAATATACGACTACAACACCGCAACTCCGGTATCTTTGCTTTGGGGAGGGCGGTGTGGTGGCCCCCGCAAATAC
>JBJTJB010000136.1:0-7709 GCA_046095245.1 Bacteroidota bacterium
GGTACTGCAAAAGCATTCACATAAGCATCGACCAATGTGTCGGAACAGCAGCCTTGATCGGAACACAAACTCAATCCAACGGCATAGGATCCGGGGGTCGTATACTGATGTTGTGCCGAAACACCATTTGCGGAACTGCCGTTTCCGAAGGTCCAATTCGCTGAGGTAATCGTAATGCCCGTATTGAGGCCTGAAGACTGCACTTGCAGACCGACCGGGATACACGATGATACAGGACCGCCCGTGAAGGATGCAACCGGTTGGGGATTCACACGGATGCTGTCGCTGAACATATCGGTGCAAACTCCCTGCTGCACCATCAGATTCACAGGAAAATGTCCGGACTGCAACCAGGACAAATCGAATGTTCCGGGGCCTTGCTGCGTAGCGGGGTTGCCGCCGAACATCCAATTCACCTGTGCATTGGGCGAAGCCGAGATCGTGTAGCTGAGCGATACGGTATCGAATTGGCAGACTGCATCCGGTAACACAAACGACACAACGGGTTGAGGCGTTACCGTAATCTGCACAGAATCGGTAAGCACACAAGAACCGTTCGTGGCGGATACAATATAAGTCGTGCTAATAGCAGAAGACCCCGTATTTTGTGCAGAGAACACGGGGGAAGAACTCGTAGCCGAATTCAATGCGGCTGCAGGGGTCCATGAATAGGTCCAGCCAGCTGCAGGTGTAGTGCCCAACTGCACCTGTACTCCCGAACAAACGGAAGTATCATTGCCTGCAAGAACAACCGGGGTTGAAACCATGCTTCCGGCTTCCAGAAATACACCCGAATCGTAAAATCCATCGCCGGCATCTGCAATTACAATCTTTAGGTGATAGGTTTCGCATGGAATGACAGGAGCCACGGCCTGCATGACCGCAGTATAGCCATCGTACTGCAATACCTGCCCACCCACGTTATCCACATACAAACCCACATTGAACGTGTCGCAGGGAGCGGAAACCGTTACACTGGAACCCAATGATCCCCCATTGATGGAATTGATCGCCACGGCTGCTCCACTACCTGGCAGGACAGCCATATTTGAGGAGCCTGTAATTCCGGGTCCGGAAATGAAAAAAGCGAATATGTCGTTGTAATTCGAGCATACAAATTCAGGATACTCCTCACTGGCGAACACATAGCGGAAGCGGACCGTATCGCTTTGGGGTACAAAATCGAATTCCAGCACGGAAGCATCAAACAGAGGCGCAGCCGTGAAACCGGCGAGTAGTGAATCGCCCGCGCGGTTGAAGTAAGCACCGGCATTGTTGGCTGAGTTGGGTCCGATGGCAATCCCGACCGGACCCGTGCTGAGTAGGATCCCCGACGCAAGGCCGGGTGCGTTTCCGGCCGACATGAAGGAACCGATTGCTAGGCTATCGCCCAGATGTGTCACATTGAAGACCGACACCCCGGGTCCAGCGAGCGTGGACGCCAATTGCACCGCCGGCACAGCAGGCGTGACCTGCAATTGCGCCTGGACCTCATGCCAAGCGAACATTGATGATGCACTAATGCACAACATCAGGATGCGAAACCGGGTGAATAAAACGTGGTGCTTGACAAGCATCGGAGGCCAAAAGTAATCGAATCCCTTACCTCAAAACCTTGATATTCAATGGATGCAGAACAGAATTTGAACACAGAGGGTTGAACAATAATGAGCAGATCCGTGAATCAATCTTTCGCCAAAAGAAAAGCATGTTTAACCAAAATAAATCTTGGTCCAAATTGCTTGCATCCAAACAAGTCTGGTCATTAGTGCCTGATTTTGTGCGTCTTAAAGAGACGCCAGGATAGGTGCGCTTGTACAAACACGCAAGGGGGATTGCGTACCTTTGCAGCCTTCAAAATCTACTATGGGAACAACAAATCTGCAAAACGATCATGGGGTGGCCGACATGCTACGCCAACTGGGCATCAGTGATATGAACCCCGGAGCCTCCACCGGAACCGGATGGATGGACACCAAGGGAGAGGTGCTTGACTCTTTTTCGCCAGCCGATGGTCAAAGAATTGCCGGAGTGCGGCAAGCCACCACCGCCGACTACGAACATATCATCCAGACTGCACAGCAGGCTTTTGCGGGCTGGCGCATGATACCTGCCCCGAAGCGCGGGGAAATCGTTCGCCAGATGGGAGATGAATTGCGTAAGTACAAAGAGCCCTTGGGTCGCCTTGTATCCTACGAAATGGGAAAGATCTACCAGGAAGGTCTGGGCGAAGTACAGGAGATGATCGACATCTGTGATTTCGCGGTCGGCTTATCCCGTCAATTGTACGGACTGACCATGCACAGTGAGCGCTCACGTCATCGCATGTACGAACAATACCATCCGCTCGGTATAGTGGGTGTCGTTTCTGCATTCAACTTCCCTGTAGCTGTGTGGAGTTGGAATGCCATGCTCGCCCTGGTTTGTGGCGATGTGGTCGTATGGAAACCCTCGTCCAAGACTCCGCTCTGCGCTCTTGCCACGCACCGTATCATGCAACAGGTTCTTGCGGCAAACCAGGTGCCCGAAGGTGTATTGAACCTGGTAGTTGCATCATCAAAACACGTAGGCGACAACTTCCTTGCCGACAAACGCGTTCCGCTCATCTCCGTAACGGGTTCCACCCGGGTAGGGCGCCGTGCCGGACAAATTGTAGGAGAACGCCTGGGGCGCTCGCTATTGGAACTCGGCGGGAATAACGCCATCATCATTTCCGACAAGGCTGACCTGGACATGGCTTTGCGGGCCGTATTGTTCGGAGCAGTCGGGACAGCCGGACAGCGTTGTACAAGCACACGACGTCTCATCATCCACGAGGCCGTTTATGACACCTTTGTCGGAAAACTGAAATCGGCTTATGCACACATCCGCATCGGACATCCACTGGATTCCGCCACACTGGTCGGGCCACTGATCGACCAATCGGCCGTGCAGGATTACATGAGGCCATTGCGGCTGCCAAGGCCGAAGGCGGAAAGATCGTCGCCGGCGGAGAAGTGCTCTCTGGAGACAACTACACATCGGGGACCTATGTGACACCTTGTCTTATCGAGGCTGAAAACCGCTACCACATCGTACAGGAAGAGACTTTCGCTCCCATCCTGTACCTGATGCGTTATACAAAACTCGACGAGGCCATCGCCATGCAAAACGACGTACCGCAGGGGCTCTCTTCTTCAATCTTTACGCTCGACATGCGGGAAGCCGAAGCCTTCCTCTCTCACGAGGGATCGGATTGTGGAATCGCCAATGTCAACATCGGAACTTCCGGTGCGGAAATCGGCGGAGCATTCGGTGGAGAAAAGGATACCGGCGGCGGACGTGAATCGGGATCCGATTCATGGAAAGTGTACATGCGTCGCCAAACAAATACCATCAACTACTCGAGCGAGCTTCCACTCGCACAAGGTATCCGATTCGACGTTTAAACCCTATCGTCCACCTTCATTGCTGCGGAGCGCTGCCTCATGCTGACCATCGATATCCATACGCACATCATTCCGGAGCATATACCGGATTTTAAAGCCAAATACGGCTACGGTGGGTTCATTTCCCTGGACCATCATAAGCCCTGTTGTGCACGGATGATGATCGACGACCGGTTCTTCCGCGAGATCCAGGACAATTGCTGGGATCCGGGAGTTCGCATGCACCAATGCGATACACATCAGGTGGATGTTCAGGTACTGAGTACCATCCCCGTCATGTTCAGTTATTGGGCCAAGGCAACGGACGCCCTTGACCTCAGCATGTTCCTCAATGACCACATTGCCGGAATTGTACAGGCTTACCCCAAGCGATTTGTCGGGTTGGGCACCGTGCCGCTGCAAGACCCCACACTTGCGATCCGTGAGCTGGAACGGTGCATGCAAATCGGTCTGCGCGGCATCCAGATCGGTTCGCATGTGAACGAATGGAATCTGAACGCGCCTGAACTCTTCCCGGTTTTTGAAGCGGCCCGCGACCTGGGGGCTTCGGTGTTTGTGCATCCCTGGGACATGATGGGCACGGAGAAAATGACGAAGTATTGGCTGCCCTGGTTGGTGGGTATGCCGGCGGAAACCTCACTGGCCATTTGCTCCATGATTTTCGGAGGAGTATTCGAGCGACTGCCCGGACTAAAGGTTGCGTTTGCTCACGGTGGCGGAGCCTTCCCCTCCTCGATCGGACGCATCGAACACGGTTTCCATGTACGCCCTGACCTGGTAGCGGTAGACAATCCCGTCAATCCCCGGCATTACCTGGACCGCTTTTACCTGGACACCCTGGTCCACGACCCCCACATGCTCGACTTTCTGGTTAAACTGATGGGACCTGAGCGGCTTGCCCTTGGCACGGACTATCCGTTCCCATTGGGCGAACTTGAGCCCGGCAAACTGATTCATTCCATGCCTTATACGGATGCGGTGAAAGAACGCCTGCTTGCCGGTACAGCGCTGGAATGGCTGGGCTTGGATTCCAAAATCTTCACTGCCTGAACCGAACCGGGGGCGGGTCGATTGCGTACCTTTGCACCTTAGACGACTTGCATGAGCGATATGCTTACCCACGAGTGCGGAATCGCCCTCGTTCGCCTGCTGAAGCCCCTCGATTTTTACCTTGAAAAATACGGGTCGGCGCTGTATGGCCTGAACAAGTTGTCGCTCCTGATGGAGAAACAACACAACCGGGGCCAGGATGGAGCCGGGGTCGCCTGCATCAAGCTCGACATGGAGCCGGGAGAGCGCTACATCAACCGGCAACGATCTGTCGAAAAAAATGCCATCGGAGCCATTTTTGGAAGCATCCACCGGCCATTCAACGAACTTGCTAAGCAAGATCCTGCCAAGTTGCAGGACCCAGCGTTTTTAAAGAAGCACTGTGATTTCACCGGTGAACTGTTACTTGGTCACCTGAGGTACGGGACATTCGGCGGGAACAGCATCGATAGTTGTCACCCCTTTTTACGACAGAACAACTGGATGACCCGCAACCTTGTTGTTGCCGGTAATTTCAATCTTACGAATGTTGAGGAGCTGTTTCAGGATCTGGTAGGAATCGGTCAGCATCCGCGTGAAAAAGCCGACACCGTTACGGTGATGGAAAACATCGGTCACTGGCTCGATGAGGAGAACGACCTGATCTACATGCGATACAAGCAGGAAGGCTATACGAAACAGGAAATAAGCCCTTTCATAGCTGCTGAACTGAACATTGCGAATATTCTGCGTCGCTCATCCAAGCATTGGGACGGAGGATATGTGATGGCCGGACTCATTGGTCATGGTGATGCATTCGTGTTGCGTGATCCATCGGGCATCCGGCCGGCCTGGTATTATGCCGACGATGAAGTGGTGATTGTCACATCGGAACGGCCACAGATCCAGACTGCATTCAACGTCCCTGCGAATACCATCCGTGAAATCACACCCGGGCACGCTTTGATCATCCGCAAGGACGGACGAGTTCATGAGGAAAAAGTTCGTGATACCCTACCGAAAAAATCCTGCTCATTCGAACGCATTTATTTCTCGCGCGGTAGCGACCAAGATATTTATCGCGAACGCATCCGACTTGGCTGGCTGCTCTGTCCCTCCATTCTCGAGACAATTGATAAGGATCTGCGGAACACGGTCTTCTCCTATATCCCCAATACCGCCGAGGTTGCGTTTTACGGTATGATGAAGGGTATGGAGGATTTTCTCGACGAAGTAAAGCAGCAAAAAATTCTTTCGCTGGGAAATCCCATCCCGGCAGAAGCCTTACATGATATCCTCAGCATGCGCCCGCGTGCCGAGAAAATCGCCATCAAGGACGCGAAGTTGCGGACCTTCATTACGAACGATTCGGATCGTGGCGATATGGTAGCGCATATTTATGATATCACCTATGGCACCGTTCGGGCAGGAATCGATAACCTGGTTGTTATCGATGACTCGATTGTACGCGGCACGACCTTAAAGAACAGCATCATACGCATGCTGGATCGACTTCATCCACGAAAAATCATCATTGTCTCTTCGGCACCGCAGATCCGTTATCCCGACTGCTACGGCATCGATATGGCACGGATCGGTGATCTGATCGCTTTCAAAGCTGCCATCAGCCTCATCGAGGAACGGAACATGGAAGATTTGCTCGACGACGTGTTATCGGCCTGCCATTCTGAACTCGCCAAAGGAAATGACGCACAAAACGTGGTGAAGCGCATTTACGAATCCTTCAGTAACGAAGAGCTATCGACACGGATTGCACGCCTGGTTACACCCGAAGGTTGCCGGGCCGAAGTCAATGTCATTTTCCAGCAAATTGAAAGCCTTCACGAAGCCTGCCCTGGACATACCGGCGATTGGTACTTCAGTGGCGACTATCCCACCCCCGGCGGAAACCGCGTTTCCTGCAGGGCCTTCATCAATTACATGTCGGGGCTTAGCGAACGAGCCTACTGAGAACAGGTTATCTTAAAAAGACACCGGATGCCAGGTCGTCTTGATTTCCTGTGCCTGCAGAATCGCGTAAGGAGAAAGCAACTCTCCCCCGTTGAAATCAATCACACGCTTTACATTTCCGGCAGCCTGCAGCTCAAGCGCTTTACGCTGATCGGCAGAAAGATCGACGTGCGCAATGGCATTGATGTCCATGTGTGAAACTGCGGTCGATAGCAAATCATCACGCTTTCCGGTAAGTACATTGACCACTCCGGCAGGAACATCCGATGCAGCAAGTACTTCAGCAAAATCGATAGCCGTGAGTGGAAACTGTTCCGAGGCGAGTAAGGTACAGGTGTTTCCGCCGGCCAGTAAGGGGGCAGTGAGTGCAACCAAGCCTAAAAGGCCGGGTGCCTGCGGAGCGATTACAACAGCAATACCGACCGGCTCCGGAAAAGAAAAATTGAAGTGAGCACTCTCTACCGGGTTAACCGTACTGAAGACCTGAATGTACTTATCGGTCCAGCCTGCATAATAAACCAACAGGTCAATCGCTGCCGACACCTCCGAAACAGCTGCAGATTGCGCCAGACCCTGGTTCACCAATTGCTGTTCGAACTGCGCACGGCGGCTTTCAAGGGTTTCCGCAATCCGGTAAAGGATCTGGCCTTTGTTATAGGCTGACCGTGCGGCCCAGGAATCCTGCGCTTTGCGATTCGACACAACGGAGTCCCTCAGGTCTTTTTTGGATGCCTTACATACATTGGCCAGCACATCACCCTGCTTGTTCCTGACAGGCATCAGTCGGCCGGATTCCGTTCGGGGAAATTTCCCGTCGATGTACAACTTGTAGGTCTTGCGCACTTCGACACGGGATTCCGCGCGGGGTGCAGCCTTTGTTTTTCGTGTTGCCATGGGGATTAATCAGGAGAGGTTTACATAAGGATACAGACCATGGAGTCCACCTTCACGGCCCACTCCGCTTTCTTTATACCCGCCAAAGGGACTGGCCGGATCGAACTTATTGTACGTGTTGGCCCACATGACCCCTGCCCGGATCCGGGATGTCATCTTGAAGATTTTAGAACCCTTGTCGGTCCAGACTCCGCCGCTGAGTCCATAGGGGGTGTTGTTTGCTTTCTCAACTGCTTCCTCAGGAGTCCGGAACGTCTGTACCGCCAAAACAGGCCCGAAGATCTCTTCCTGAACGATCCGGTGCGATTGCGCCACACCTGTAAAGAGTGTGGGTTTGAACCAGAATCCTTTCGATGGGACCACGCAATCGCTTTGCCAGCAGTCACC
>JBJTJB010000137.1:0-2911 GCA_046095245.1 Bacteroidota bacterium
GGGAAGGATAAAGGGTAACGCAAATGCGGACTGGTTTTGACGGCGCTATGACGACAAGACGAGAAACAAGAGATAAGGAAGCTGATGGTAGGATTCACGCCTAACGGTTTCCCGACAAACAAGCTGAATCTAAGCATGTAGAAGGCTTGTCGATTCCCTGGCTGGACGTGGGTTCAATTCCCACCGGCTCCACTTCATGATCAAGACCGCAGACGTGCATGTGAAATGCCAGAACGTTCAGGCCTGCTTGAAAAAGTTCGGCTTTGCAGGCGCTAAGCGTGCAGCGATTGCGGTCTTGATCCACTTTGTGGGTAAGTGCTGAATCACATGATCTTTTATTAAAAATCCACTACAACGATTTTCAAGCGAAACCGATACAGGATTTTCCTCTAATCTGTACCTGAAAATACCCGATTAACTCATGACAGATTTGCTCTTTTTTAGAGCGAAGGAAACTTGAACTTTTCAATCAATCCGGAAGATTGGCTCTTCGCTTTACTGCATCGTAGTCGGAAAGATCCAGGTCCGGATTATCCTGTAAAAACGTACCGGCGAATTTTACGATTTTAAAGGTTCTGAGGCCGGGATTGGTGGGTTGAAAGAGATCGGAATCCGTCCAGAACATGGTCACACCGCCAACATAACTGGAGACTTCGATGGTTGATGAAAAATTCGGGTTGGTATAAAAAGTCAACGGAAGCTGCGTGAATCCGTTTCCTGAACCGATGTACACCACAACAGCACCGAAATCAATAATTGCTGGGGTGATGTTCGGATCGGGAATCGCAAGTACCCAAGAGGGGCTGTTGAAGACCCAGGCTGAAGATGTCACTGTGGTGGCCAACACGTTGGCATTGCCATCACGTCCCGGAGGGCCTTCTGGTCCGGGTACACAGGAAGAAAAATGAAGTGTTATGGCCAGCAGGGCCGTCATTCTGAGCAAGAAAGAGATGCTTTTCATGGTGGTGTTTGGTTTTTTGCGCGGATGGTCAAGAATCAGGCCATGATGGATAGCCTAATTACACTAACCGAAGATACAGATTGGTCCCTACTCTACTTGCGATAGAAATTCGGAAATGGCCTCGGCCGCCAACCAGGAACTGGACCATGCATGCTGAAAGTTAAATCCACCGGTTACCGCATCCACATCGAGCACCTCACCGGCCAGGTATAAACCCGGATAGCGTCGGGCAGCAAATGTCCTGGTATCGATTTCGTCCAATGACACCCCGCCACAAGTCACAAATTCATCTTTGAATGTGCTTTTCCCGTTGATATTGAAAAGGCCTGATTTAAGTTCTGAAGCCAGTTGATCGAGTGTGGTATTTGAACAATCGGCCCAGCGTTTCTCCGCACTTATCCCACTCCGCTCCACCAAATAGCTCCAAACCCGTTTCGGTATGGCCGGAAACGGAGATGCCGTCGTAACGGACTTTTTCGCATCAGATGATCGTAAAGCGATCAACTGTTCACGCACCCGATCGGTATGTACTTCCGGAAGAAAGTCGATGTATAGCTCGGCCTTGTAAGCCCTCTCGGCGAGTGATCGAGCAGCAAAGGCCGACAACCGAAGCACAGCAGGGCCACTTATCCCCCAGTGCGTAAACAACAACGGACCATGACTACTGAAGCCGCATTCCGTCAGATTCAGTTCTACCTCCTGCACCGCAACACCGGATAAATTCTGCAAGGCTTTATCACGGATATGGAAGGTGAACAAGGACGGCACCTGATCGTGCATGTGTAAACCCAGGCTTTGCAACATGCGCCAAACCTGGGGACTGCTTCCTGCAGCAATCAAAACCGCATCTGCTTCAATGGATGATCCGTTTTCCAACAAACAGATCCAATGCCTCCCCTTCCGCTCAATCTCTTTTATACCGCAACCGGTTCGGACCTCTACACCGCTCGATTCGCATGCCTGCCTGAGTGCACTGACAACCGCAGCAGAATCATCACACACCGGAAAAATCCGTCCATCGGACTCCGTTTTCACTTGCACAGCGTGCGACTCAAACCACTCCACGGTGTCCGACGGGCCGAAGCGGGTAAAGGCTCCCAGCAGGGCTTTCCCTCCTCGGGGATAATGGTGGATCAATTCACGGGGATTAAAACAGGCATGGGTCAGATTACACCGCCCTCCACCGGAAATCCGCACCTTATCCAATACCCGCGATGACCGCTCAAGAATAATGACCTCAGTACCGGGCGATAGCTCAGCCAGCCGATTGGCGCCAAAGAAGCCTGCAGCTCCTCCACCAACAACGACACAACGCGTTGCAGCTCCCAGCACCTTAGCGCCTGAAAATCTTTTCGGACTCGATGATATTCACAGAGGTTGCCCTGAGAGGGTATTTCTTGACCACCTCATCCTCCTCCAAAATGCGTTCACCCAGAACTTTCTGAAGCGCATTGCTGTAGGACATTGGAGACTCCTTCCCGCCCAAAAGACAGTTCTTTAGCGGATCTGCTTCAGTCTTGTCGGTGACAACAGCAACGTAGAATTGCTGTGTTTGCCAATATTGCCGAATTACCCGGTTGACGTCATCAACGTTACAAGCAGCCAGCAATGCATCGGCCTCCCGGAGCCAATCTGTACGTCCATAAAATCGGCTATCGAGCAAATAGGCTAACTGCTGTTCGGGGGTCTGTGCGTAGAGTTTCATGTAGGAGCGCAGAAAAGAACGCGTAAGCTCGAACTCCGTCTGACTTAAACCCGAATCGATGAGCAGTTGCATTTCACGGAATGCCATACGCAAAGCAAAATACGCATGACCGAGTTCTACATTCTCGAGTTCGGGATACTGAGCCTTAAGCCCTTTGGCGGTTTGTACCGGGCGGATCCAGATCGAAAAATAATTACTGCTTCGGGGAAAACCGGCACGGGGCAGCATATTCGAGCCGCCGTTCT
>JBJTJB010000138.1:0-1196 GCA_046095245.1 Bacteroidota bacterium
TATTATTTCATTTACTCACGAATCAAGTGCCCAACAGGGTATCATTCGATCTTCCAGTCCAGCAAGGACCTGCGGTTCCGGTGTGCCCGGCGATGAGTTTGAAGCCTGGTTGCAGCCGTTAATCCGTGCAAATGCTTCCACGGCAACCCAGCGGGGTGCCAGCACCGTTTATACGATTCCGGTGGTTTTCCACGTCATTCATACAGGTACAAATCCCGGTATCTCCTACAATATCAGCGATGCACAAATTTTGTCTCAGCTGGATGTGTTGAACAATGATTTCAGGAAGCTGAATGCCGACACAGCAACCATTCCTTCCGTTTTTGCCCCAGTCGCTGCCGATTGCGAGGTGAATTTTTGTCTTGCCCAACGCGATACGGCCGGAAATGCTACTACCGGCATAAACCGGATCAACATCAACTCCATTACAGCGACTCCACCAACGTTGCCTTACGATAAAACATTCATTGACGGTACCATTAAACCGGCTACCATATGGAACGTGCTCAATTACCTCAATATTTGGGTGGTGCCGAACATGGCAAGTGGGGCGGCACAGTTACTTGGCTATGCCACATTTCCCGCCGGAAGCGGACTGTCCGGGTTGAGTGCCCCCTACGGGAATGGATTGACCGATGGAGTAGTGCTCTGGTATCGTTGCACCGGTAGGGTGGGTAACCTGGATCCTTCGTACAACAAAGGAAGAACAGCAACTCACGAAGTCGGTCACTGGTTGGGTTTGCGGCACATTTGGGGCGATAACAACTGCGGTAACGATTATTGCTCCGATACCCCCACGCAGCAAACCGAAAATTATGGCAACCCCGTGTTTCCATCAACTTCAAACTGCCTGAACAATGCACCGAACGGGGATATGTTCATGAACTACATGGATTATTGCAACGACGTTTCACTGAAGATGTTCACCGTACAGCAACGTGTTCGTGTGCAAACTGTACTTCAAAATGCACCCATTCGTGTTTCTCAGCGCAATTCCAATGCATGCACACCTCCGGTCGCCGGAATCGACAATGCCGATCCCTCGTTGCGTCTGTCCGTGTTTCCGAACCCTGCCCAATCGAACGTGTCGGTGCAGTGGACCGCCGTCAGTCAGTTAGAGATCAATCGTGTTGTCATTCGTAACATCCTTGGTGAAGAAGTGGCCAGCGAGTGGTTCAATGGTACCGCCAATGCCG
>JBJTJB010000139.1:0-1540 GCA_046095245.1 Bacteroidota bacterium
GGCGGAACCTACACGGTTACCGTATCGGACAACTTCGGATGTTCGGATGTGGCCACGGTGACTATCACCGAGCCTGCTGCCCTTGCTGCTACCCTGTCAACTACACAGGCTACAGCACCGGGCGCTACCGATGGAACAGCCTCTGCTGTTGTAACCGGTGGAACTGCACCGATCACTATCGAGTGGTTTGACGAGACCCTCAACCCTGCCGGCACAGGTGCCAGCGTTAGCGGTCTGGCTGCAGGATTGTACTACGTGTTGATCACCGACGCGAACAACTGCCAGTTGATCGAGACAGTAACGGTTACTGAAATCACCGACATCACCTTCAACGTGACGGCCATCTTCGAAGGCTTCCACGATGGGTTGGGCGGTATGATTCCTGTACTGTCGAACGCCGGCGTTGGAATCAGTGCAACCGAGGTGGATACCATCAGCGTTGAACTGCGCGATGCCATCAGCCCAACGACTACGATTGCCACAGCAAGTGCTGTTATCAGCACTGCAGGTGAGGCTCAGTTGACCTTCCCCGGAGCTGTTAGCGGCGGTAGCTACTATGTGGCTGTATTCCACCGCAACGCTGTTCAGACCTGGAGCGCACTTCCTGTGACCATGGCGAACAACGGTTCGTACGACTTCACCAGCGGTTCTTCACAGGCTTACTTCGACAACATGATTGAAGTGACTACCGGTGTATGGGCCTTCTTCAGCGGTGACGTTGATCCGCAGGATGAAGTAGTCGATATCCTTGACCAGGGTAACATCGACAACGATAGCTTCAACTTCGTTGGTGGATACGTTGCTACTGATATAAACGGTGATGGAGTAGTCGACATCCTTGACCAGGGTATTGTTGATAACAACGCCTTCAACTTCATCGGATCGGCTCACCCCTGATCCCTTGAATGAACCTTAGAAAGCGGGCCGGAATATTCCGGCCCGCTTTTTTTATGCCTATCTCCTTGGATCCAAGTGATGAGACATGTCCGGGGATGCCCAATAATGCATGCAGGGCCAAGGCCTGATACTTTTTTACTGCTGCTTTCGAATTTTAGCCGTATTGTAGATCACAGCTCAAATAAAACCATTGGTTTTCAGTCTATTTTGGGCGAAACACCATAATGCTTGGGTGAATAAAAATACAGAGTCTTGACACGCATGAACGTGATCAGTAAATTACATAACCCAATGTGTATCCTTCATGGAAACGCAATGTCATGATTTCATTAAGAATTATTACCGTAGCATAAGAATACAACAACACCTAATCAAAATCATATCCCTATGAAAAACATGTACACCTTTCCAGCGACAGCCGGGTTGACGAAATTCGTCGCACGGCTTCTGGCGTGTTGCATGATCCTGCTCGGGCTGACGGTGTCGGCTGTGCAGGCTCAGTCCTGTTCGGGCCCTCCCGCCTCGGCAGGCAGTGTAACCGCTACTCCTGCATCGGTTTGCTTTGGCGGCTCGTCATCTCTGGCGGCTGCAGGAGCATCCAATGATGCCGGCATCGTTTACCAATGGTACTCCTCGGGTACTG
>JBJTJB010000140.1:0-3193 GCA_046095245.1 Bacteroidota bacterium
TCCTGGCATACAGAAAGAACTTTTCAAAGGCGATTTCCCATTACCGATCAGCCTTCGGCCTGTTGGAGCAAAACGACTCCAGGATGTTGCCCGAATGCGCCATCGGCCTGCTTAAAGCCTTGAAGGCAACCGGAGGCGAGGCGGAAGCGAAGGAGTACTTAAAAAGTACCATATTGAAAAAAACACTGGAATCGGCTACTCCGGAAAACCAATTTGAATTCAAAAGAGCTGCGCTGCCCTTCATCCGCAAAGACCTGAACAACGATGCCTTGTATGCCTATACCGAAGCGTTGTTAATACTGGAGGACAGTGTCACAGCCCAAAAGGAAAGGGAGTCCGCCGCGCAGATCCTGGCCCAATACCAGTTCGATCGGCAACAGGAAACCGAAGACCTGTTGAAGCGTGAAAACGAGGTGTTGAAGGAAAAGGAGACCTACAAAAGGAATCAGTTGTATTTCACGATCACCATCGCCTTGTTATCGCTGACCGTATTGGGAATGTTCATTGTCCGGCTCCTGAACAGGTCGAGGGCCAAGGACAAAAAGTTGAAAGCCCAGGACCAGGAATTAAACTACCAGCGAGAGCGCCGGGAATGGGCCGAGAAAGAGAAAGACCTGCGAGAACAGCTCATCCAGCAACAAAAAGCCGAGCTGGTGCGAAGCATGGAAGACGCGGCCGAACTGCGTAACCACCTGGAACAGCTGGTGTTGGAACAACAAGAAGAACGTCGCAAGGAAATGCTACAACAGTTTGAAAAAACCAAGGAAGAGAAGCAAGGTCTGGGATACCTGTTATCGCAGTTCAATGCTCTATACCCCACCTTTTCCGCGACACTGGTCAGAAAATACCCTGCACTCTCCCCAGCCGATGTTCAGTTCTGCACCTTATGCCGCATGAACCTGAGCACGAAAGAGATCTCTGTTCTCTTCAATATCGAGTTCCGAAGTGTTTACGCCCGCAAATACCGCATCATCGAGAAAATGGGGCTCACTGAAACCGATGATTTCGATCGGATTTTGTTCGGATTAGAATAAGGTTGATTGATGTGATGATGTGGCGATTTGATGAAGTGGTAAATTGCCGCAGGTCTTGTCCTGTCCCGTCCGGTCCCGCACTTGTGCGGGAGCTTGTGCGGGGGCTGGTGCGGGAGCTACCGCGGGAGCTACCGCGGGAGCTTGTGCGGGAGCTGCCGCGGGAGCTGCCGCGGGAGCAGATTGGCAGGTCCTTTTTAATGGTTTAGTCCAACGAAAAACCCAACATCCATTCGTGCACATTGCGTGCATTGCGCCCGAAGCCTCGGGTCTTTGCGACCCGCCAAGGGCGGGTATTGCGGTTAGGTATTCGAAATAATGATGATTGCTGAATGGGTGTGGCCTTGCACTCCCTGCGCCTATCCGCGTCCCCGCGGTTATGAAACCGAACCAAAAATGAACTCTATATTTAAGATAATCTCTGCGAGGTATCACTGCGCACGTGTGTTAAAATCACCGTTTTGTTAATCGGGGCGTAGCATGGCCTTCCTGCTGACAACCTACCCTTTTCTTATGACTAACCATACCCGGGAGTGCTATAAAAAAACAGGAAATGTGTTATTTTGTAAAGTGTTTTACTATTTTTATGTAAATTATTTTTTTGTATATTTGTAAAACATACTTTTTAAAATAATATTATTTAATGACTTACATAAAAAGAATAACGGATGCAGAATTGGAGCGAAAACTTAATGCTTCAGGTGGTGTATTGATCAAAGGTGCCAAAGCCTGCGGTAAGACAGAATCGGCCAAACAATTTGCAAAAAGTGCCTTGAATGTCGACCGAGACGAGCAGGTGGAGCCTCTGATGCAAACCGCCCCCAAAAGACTGCTTTTAGGGGAATCCCCACGCCTAATCGATGAATGGCAGGCTCAACCCAAGCTTTGGGATTACATCCGGCATGAAATCGACGACCGTCAAAAGAATGCACAGTTCATACTTACAGGTTCGTCCAATCCGGAAGAGTCCGTAAAAATGCACTCCGGTGCTGGCAGGTTCACCGTGGTTGAAATGAGAACAATGTCGTGGCAAGAACTGGGGGTCTCCACCGGAAAAATCAGTTTGGCTAACTTGTTCGAAGGTCAGAAGGTTGACATTTACGACAATGCCACCGAATTGGAAACCATAGTGGACAAACTGCTTATCGGCGGCTTCACAACCCTGTTAAACAAAAATGCGAATCAGGCGGCCGATCTTAACAGAGGCTATATTGAGCTGCTTGCCGAGGTGGATATGAGCAGGGTTTCAGATACAAAGCGCGACCCCATCAAAGTGAGGTCCTTGTTACGCTCTCTTGCCCGAAACACTTCAACCCTGGTGGATATCACCGCATTGGAAAAGGATATCCGTATCCATGACAACATGGGCATAACACGACCTACCATCTACGATTATCTGGATGCGCTCAACCGCCTGATGATTGTTGAAGATCAGCCTGCGTGGAATACGCATATCCGATCCTCGTACGCATTACGCAAAGCTCCCAAGCGCCACTTTACAGATGTTTCGTTGGCCATCGCTTCTCTGGGCGCGGATGAAACATCGCTATTGAATGATCTGAAATTCACAGGCTTCCTGTTTGAATCACTGGCCATACATGATTTGCGCGTTTATGCCCAGGCCAATGATGCCAAACTTTATCATTACCGCGATGCGAGTGGCTTGGAAATAGACAGCATTGTCCAAAAATACAATGGCGATTGGTGTGCGTTTGAAATCAAACTGGGAGCAGGTCAGATCGATGAGGCTGCAGCCAATCTCAATAAATTCATATCGGTTCTGGATTTTGAAAAAATCAAACAGCCCAAATCGCTAAACATCATCACCGGTACCGGAATCAGTTACACCCGCCGGGATGGAATCAATGTCATTTCTCTTGGTTCGCTGGGTGTTTGACCTCGCCAGGAGCCTAATGGTCATGGACAACTCCAAGGATTTCAATGCATTGGGTCCCATGTAAGGATGGATGTGCGACGAGACCAGCGATATGGTAAGGATAGAACAAAAAACGAATACCGTCAACGCCGCGAATTGGGTCATGAAGTCGGAGAAAAGCTTTAAGGAATTTATCCCGATTAAAAAAGCTGATTTATTTGCTTAACTTTATTTTCAGTAAGCCAAATTGACTTCAAACCGAAATAGCAATTCGACCGAAAATCAC
>JBJTJB010000141.1:0-1285 GCA_046095245.1 Bacteroidota bacterium
CCTATGTGGTTCGCGCAAAAGAAGAAGCTGAGGCCAATCGTTTGCGCGAAGATGCTGCACTTTTGGAGGAGCTGGGCTGCTTCTCACTGGTGCTGGAAAAAATACCGGCCAATTTGGCGAAAGAGGTTTCCTCAAGCCTACGGATTCCAACGAATGGAATTGGTGCCGGCGGTGGTACAGATGGTCAGGTTTTGGTTTTACACGATATGCTCGGCATCAACAAAGAATTCACTCCGCGTTTTCTCAGACGGTATCTGAATCTGTTCGATGAGATTAAAAATGCCACCGAGCGATACATCAATGATGTAAAATCACACGATTTCCCCAATGAGCAGGAGCAATACTGAATGGCCCCTTTCATTCCTGAAATCCTGTTTGAAGACAACCACCTGATCGCGGTCAATAAACGGCCAGGGGAGCTCGTACAGGCTGATCAAACAGGTGATATCCCACTTTCCGAGTTAATTAAAGATTACATCAAGGAGAAACACCAGAAACCGGGTGCTGTTTTTCTGGGCGTCATCCACCGAATTGACCGACCGGTTAGTGGAGTGGTTCTATTTGCCCGCACCAGCAAATCGCTCGAACGCATGAACCGGATGTTCCGCGATAAAGAAATCAAAAAGACGTATTGGGCGGTTGTGAAGCAAGCTCCTCCACTTGAACAGGATAGCTTAGTCCGTTACCTGGTGAAGAACGAGCGTCTTAACAAAAGTTTCGCCCACATGGAGCCGATCAAGGGTTCACTCGAAAGCAGACTGGATTACCGCCTGATCGGGAAATCGGATCATTACTTTCTGCTTCAAGTCAATCCCATTACAGGCAGACATCACCAGATACGTGTCATGCTGGCCTCAATCGGATGCCCCATTAAAGGCGATCTGAAATACGGATTCGCCAGAAGCAACCCCGATGGATCGATTCACCTTCACGCACGAGCGGTGAACTTTACGCACCCTGTGAGTGGTGAGCCGATTTTTATCCAAGCCAATCCGCCTGAAAAAGACCCGGTGTGGCACGCATTTACCCAGAACTCACCTGACAAGCTGGCACCCTTGTCCTGACGGTCCGGTTCTTGCTACCTTTGTTGCAGTTCTTTTATTCGGGGTCGACAGGAATCGACAGAAGGTGCAAGAGGCAAGTAAGCATGCAGGGCATTAGGATATATCCCTTAAAACGTAAATCCGATCGCTTAACTGGCGAAAACAACTACGCGCTCGCAGCCTAATCCACCAGGTGGAAAGGCCTAATCCACGGCTCCAGGAGTCGGGACGAGCTACCCTCC
>JBJTJB010000142.1:0-6467 GCA_046095245.1 Bacteroidota bacterium
GCGGGCATTGGTACCGAAATCCATGAGGCTCAGCGCCAGGAGGGAAACGGCGATGACGACATAGAACCAATACAGGTTGAATCCGAATCGGGGTGGTTTGGAAGAAGGAATATTACCGGAAGGTTTTTTCTTGTCTTCGGACTGGGGAGAGTTGGACATCAGTTGCTCGCAGAGATAAAATACTACCGGTTGAACACCGGAGAATCGTTTTGGTTTTCGTTCAGTACTGTAATGACGGCATCACCCCACAGGTGCTCCAGTCCGTAATAGTCACGTTGTTCCGGCTGGAAAATATGCGCCACCACTGCAATGTAGTCGATTAGGACCCACTGTGCATTTTTGGTCCCTTCAATATGTGCAGGCTGTTCCCCGCAATCTTTCTCCACCTGTTCTTCAATACTCCGGGCAATCGCTTCCACCTGAGTGCCCGAGTCACCCGAGCAGACAATGAAAAAATCGGCCGGCGCCCCGTCGAGGTTTCGCAAATCCATCACGGTGATGTTTCGCGCTTTCTTTTCCTGCACACCCTTGATCATTGCATCGAGCAATGCTGTATGGGCATATTCGGTTTTTTTTCTGGAGACCCTCGCGGCCTTGGTCATTCTTGGTTCAGGAAATCGTTCTGTACAAAATTACTCAATTTTGAGGCGCATATGCGTGTCGAGTTCATACCCGAAACAGATTCTACCAACACCGAGATGAAGCGCAGGCTGGCGGCTGGCTCAGTGGCGGATGGGCTATTGCTGTATGCCGCTCGTCAAACGGCTGGTCGCGGGCAACGAGGCAACAGCTGGGAGAGTGCCGAGGGAGAAGGGCTTTATGCCAGCTTGGTCATGCATCCTGAATCACTACCGGTGGAAGAGTTGGCGCAAGTGGTCAAGGCTTGTGCGCTGGCTGCGGCAGATGTGGTTGAAGGGTTGATCGGGCAAGCGAATTTGGCGAAGATCAAGTGGCCGAACGACATTTTGGTGGAGGGTAGGAAAATCGCAGGTGTGCTGGTCGAAACCGGAATCAGAGGGGATCAAGTCCATGAGCTTATCCTCGGTTTTGGCGTAAACCTCAACCAGTTGGCATTTCCTGATTCTTTTTCGACCCCTGCGGTTTCTGTGCGGCAAATCACCGGCTTTGGCGTGGATATGCACCGCGCAGCCGAATTGATGCAAAAGGCCGCAATTCACCGAATCGGACCGATTTCAGATCCGGATCAGCGGAGGCATCTTGCGCAGGATTACCACGCACGTTTGTTCGGGAGGGGGGAGCTCTGTTTGTTTGAGGCTGAATCGGATACCCTTGCAGGTACTTTGGTGGAAATCGACACGGCCGGAAGGGCGCGTGTGTTGACCGCCTCGGGTGAACAGTTCTTGACTCACCCTGTCTTCCGTCTCGTTGGACTTATGCCTGATGCAAGGCAGCAAAACGCTCCGTAAGCATGTTCAGGAAATTGCCGAGCGGTCGTTCGGCAAGCATCTTCAACATCGGATTCAGATCGGCATCCATCAATAGCTTAACAGCACAGGACTCGGGTCCGGTTGTGGTAATTTCAGCGCGAAGTGTGAAAGGGAAGGGCGTTTTTCCATGGGAGCCGAACACCACAGCAGCGTGCGGTTGTGTGCTCTCAATCTTCAATCCCAGTGTAGCCATGCCCTTGATGGTAAAACTGCATTGGTCTCCCTCGGCTTGAAAGCCCTCCACTTGTTCCGGTAGAATACGTCCGAGGTTTTGAATGTCACTTAAAAACGCGAAAGCCGTAGGCGCACTGACAGGAACAGTTTGGGTGTTGCTTTCGATTCGGGTCATGGAAAATCGGAATGTGGGTCAGGCAGGATTCCAGGCTGCAGGATCTGCACGCCAGGCTTCGAGTAACGAAAGATCATCGGGCTTCACATAGCCTGATTCAATCGCTTTTTGGATCAGATCGCTGTACGAACTCAGGGAATAATAGGGGCAATTCGATTTGCGGCAGGTCTCTGCCGCCTGCTCAAATCCGTAGCAGAAAATCGAGCCGAGTCCTTTCACCACCACATCGGCCTTGCGCAGTTCTTCAACCGCCTTGAGGCTGCTTCCTCCGGTAGAAACCAGGTCTTCAATAACCACCGCCGATTGATGAGGAAGGACTTCTCCCTCGATGGTGTTTTGCCGACCGTGCTCTTTGGGCGAGGAGCGGATGTAGACGAATGGCAGCCCCATCGCCTCAGCAACCAAAACACCGGGAGCTATGGCAGCAGTGGCAACACCGGCGATCAGGTCGGGGCGACCGAATTTGTCTTCGATTAGCTTGACCAGTTCCTGACGG
Organism: Bacteroidota bacterium; assembly: GCA_046095245.1. GTDB lineage: Bacteria > Bacteroidota > Bacteroidia > AKYH767-A > OLB10 > JAJTFW01. The sequence goes on from JBJTJB010000142.1 coordinate 2,294, forward strand.
ATGAAGGTGCGCACACGCGGATGGGAAAGTGCAACACGGTTGTCGCAGTAAATTGGCGATTTCCAACCGGAGGCCCAGGTGAAGGGCTGTTCGGGTTGCAGCTTGATCGCCTTTATCTGAAGCAGAAATTCGGCTACCTTTGATGCTATATCGTCCATTCCTGCAAACCTAGGTTTTTTCCCTCAACCATTCAACGAAATCCTGCCCAAAAACCATGAACAGATTTCCGCCGGTTTTCGTTTCCAACCGGCCGGTTTATGTAATCGGTCAGGATGAAAAAGTGCCTTATGCGGATGTCGTGATCCGCTTGTCGGGGAATGAACCTTCGGGTTTTCTGAAGCCGATGCTTCGCTCATTCGAAGAGAACCGTCTGGCTTCCGCACTGGTTTTCTCCAGCCCCGATCCGGCAGTGGTGTTTGAACAGTTGCTTTCCGGTTATCGCATGATAGAGGCCGCCGGGGGGATTGTCATCAGTCCGCATGGGAAGCTTCTCCTCATATTCCGGAACGGGGTTTGGGATTTACCCAAAGGAAAGCTTGAGGCGGGTGAAGACCCTGCTGCTGCCGGACTGCGTGAGGTGGAGGAGGAGTGTGGTATTTCCGGTTTGTCGTTGCGCGGCGAAACAGTGTCAACCTACCACACCTATACATACCGTGATGAAGCGGTTGTGAAGCGGACTATCTGGTATCTGATGGATGTCATCGAGGAAAAAGCAGGCACGCCACAAGCGGAGGAAGGGATCACCGAGGTGAGCTGGATGAACAGGACTGCCGCCCGGGAAGCACTGCAATCGGGATTCGCATCCATCCGGATTGCGGTAGAGCCGTATTGGGAATTGTTGCGCGACTGAAACCCTCAGGAAAGCCGCTTGATGAGACGCAGGTTGTGCGTGTACCGCCGTGTTTCCGCATTGAAAATCCCCTGATGGTCGATGCTGTCGACCCGCACCTGTCCGGATGCATGGATGATCCGGTTTTTAGCTGTAAGGATTCCCACGTGCGTGATGCGTCCTTCTTCGTTGTCGAAAAAGGCCAGATCGCCGGGTTTGGCCTCGTCAAGCAGGTGTATGGTGTCGCCGGCTTCGGCCTGCATCCAGGCATCGCGCTTGAGGTGAATGCCACACAGTTTGAAGGCCATCTGGGTGAGACCTGAACAATCGATTCCGAACGGTCTGCGCCCGCCCCACAAGTAAGGCGCATTCAGGTACATGTAGGCATTTTCTACAACCAGTCTGCCACTGAAGGTCTGTGCGTCCGGACTGACCGTGGATCCCTCGAATGTGAAATTGTGGTTGCCGATACGGCAAATCCCCGCTCTGTACCAGGGCAGGCGGCTACCGATCACAATGGAGGTGACGCTTTGCTGGTTCACCAGCAATTGCACAAGGTCGTAGCAGAAATTCGGTTTCGCTTTTTCAAGTTCGTTGAATTCGACCAGCATGAGGGGTGTCTGCTGTGAACGCTGGATAAACCCTTCATACCCGTCAAGGCTGCAGCGCACCCTGAGCCAGTCGCCCGATTCATCGCTCATCGTAAAGGTTTCCCCGAAAAGCAACTGGGATATCTGCTCGCTCCGGTGGCTCGCTTCGGCGCGAACCGGAATGACACTCAGGTGGCAGATACCGTATCCCATGTTCTGGCAGAGTTCGTTTTGGTTTGCAGGGTTAGATTCGCTCTACAACGAGTGCTGACGCTCCGCCACCGCCATTGCAGATGCCGGCAGCTCCATACCGGCCGTTGCGCTGGGCCAATACATGTAGCAGGGTGACAATGATGCGCGCACCCGAGGCGCCAAGTGGATGTCCGATGGAAACTGCTCCGCCGTTCACATTCACTTTTGCGGGATCGAGTTGCATCATGCGGTTGTTCGCCAGTGCAACTACCGAAAAGGCTTCGTTGATTTCGAAGTAGTCGATATCGCCCATGCCAAGTCCGGCTTTTGCGACTGCCAGTGGCAATGCCTTGGCAGGAGCCGTGGTGAACCATTCCGGTGCCTGCTGCGCATCGGCAAAGGACAGGATGCGCGCCAGGGGCTTGAGTCCAAGTTTGTCGGCCTGCTCGCGGCTCATCAGCACCAGTGCTGCAGCTCCATCGTTGAGGGTGCTGGCGTTGGCGGCAGTCACCGTTCCGTCCTTTTGGAAAACGGGACGTAATGACGGGATTTTATTGAAGTCGACTTTGCGGTATTCTTCGTCCTCGGTGACCAGGACCGGGTCTTTGCCTTTTTGCGGGATACCAACAGGTGCAATCTCTGCGGTGTACAAACCTTTTGACCAGGCATCCTGTGCACGTTTGTACGATTCGATGGCGTAGGCATCCTGGTCTTCACGGCTCACCTTGCATTCGGTGGCGCAAAGTTCGGCTGCATTGCCCATGTGGTAATCCTTGTAAACGTCCCACAAACCATCTTTTACCAATCCGTCAAGCATTTGCGCATGCCCGAGGCGGTATCCGTTTCTGGCTTTGTCGAGGTAATACGGTACGGCACTCATGTTCTCCATTCCGCCGGCTACCACCACGTGGTTATCTCCAAGCATGATGGATTGAGCACCGAGCATGACCGCTTTCATTCCGGATGCGCAAACTTTGTTGACGGTAGTTCCGGGTACGGTATCGGGAATTCCTGCACCGAGTGAGGCCTGGGTGACAGGGGCTTGTCCCGTTCCGGCTTGCAGTACATGACCCATGTACACTTCATTCACATCTGAACCGGCAATACCTGCACGTTCAAGCGCGGCCTTGATGGCCGTTGCGCCCAGGGTGGTGGCTGAAACACCCGACAAAGCACCTCCGAAACTACCAATGGGTGTGCGGACGGCGGATACGATGACAACTTCTTTCATGATGAACTGATTTTCAGTCTGCGAAAGTACAGAAAAGGGGCCGCACCTACGCCTTTTGCCTACCTTTGACCCATGCATTCATTCCAAGACCTGGGCCTCGACGCTCGACTCGTGAAAGGCGTTGAAGCTCTGGGCTTTGTAACGCCAACTCCCATACAGGCGCAAGCCATCCCCGCATTGGTGGAGGGGGGCAGAGACCTGGTCGGACTGGCCCAGACCGGTACCGGCAAAACCGCAGCCTTCGGACTACCTCTTTTGCAGTTACTCGATCTTCGTCAGGAGTTCCCCCAGGTATTGGTATTGGCACCCACACGCGAACTGTGCGTGCAGATCCACAAAGACCTTGTCAGTTTTTCCAGCCACATGCAGGGTTTTGAAGCGGTGGCTGTTTATGGTGGATCAAGCATTGTCGATCAGATCCGCAAGATCAAGCACGGCGTTCACGTGGTTGTTGCCACTCCCGGGCGTCTCATTGATCTGCTCGAACGCAAAGCCCTGGATCTTGGGCGGGTGAAGATTCTTGTTCTTGATGAAGCCGATGAGATGCTCAATATGGGCTTCAAGGAGGATATCGATTTCATCCTCAAGAACACGCCCGATGACCGAAACACCTGGCTTTTCTCGGCTACGATGCCCCGTGAGGTGAAGGCCATCAGCAAGCATTACATGAATGATCCGGTGGAGATCACCACCGAATCCAATCAAAAAGGCAACGAAAACATCGAGCACTGCTATGCGGTGGTCAAGGCCAAGGACCGTTACGCAGCATTGAAGCGCTTCGTGGACGCGAATGTTGAGATATTCGGAATCATTTTCTGCCGTACCAAAATCGAGACCCAGGAAGTGGCCGAGCACCTGATGCGCGATGGCTACAATGCCGATTCGCTTCACGGTGATTTGAGTCAGGCCCAGCGTGATAAAGTCATGGCCCGTTATAGGGAGCGGACATTGCAACTGCTTGTTGCTACCGATGTGGCTGCCCGAGGTATCGATGTGCGGGATGTAACCCACGTTATCCATTACAACTTACCCGACGAACTCGAAAACTACATGCACCGCAGCGGACGTACGGCCCGCGCCGGTAAGTCGGGAATGTCGCTGGCCATCATCCACACCAAGGATATCGGCCGAATCCGCCAGATCGAGCGTTCAACAGGCCGTCCGTTTAAGCAGGTTCAGGTTCCGAACGGTATGGAAGTGTGCGAGAAGCAGCTCATGAAACTCGTCAAGAAAGTGCACGATGTGGAAGTGAACGAGGCCGAGATCGAACCCTACCTGGACCAGATCTATGAAGAATTGAAGGGCCTTGACCGTGATGAGCTCATCCACCGC
>JBJTJB010000143.1:0-9047 GCA_046095245.1 Bacteroidota bacterium
CCATACAGATGACTTGCTTTTTTGTGGAGGATGGTGTCAGCACCTGGATCCGTAAAAGGGAGGGGAAGGGAATCTGGCAAGGACTTCACGAATTCCCGGTCTTTGAAGGGAAAGGGCTGGAAGATGCAAGCGCCGATGTGATGAACCGGTTTCCTTCGATTGACTTCGAGACTCGTTCCGTGCGCCGGGGTGTAAGGCATTTGTTGTCACACCGTGAACTGCTGGTCGATTTTGGTCATCTGTGTACTGTTCAGCCCTTACCCGTTCTGGAAGGCTATTCGATTGTTTCGCTCGATGCCCTGAACCGTTAGGCCATGCCCAGGCTGCTGACCCGGTATTTGGAGGATGAGCTTTAGACCAGGCGCTTTTGAATGAAGATCCGAGTCGTTATCTTTTATTTACCAGTTCAGCGCATCGCACGAAATATAACAATAGCACCATAAATCGAACAGCATGTCAGGCGTCAACAAAGTGTTTCTTATCGGTAATCTTGGCAAGGACCCCGAATTCCGCCACATGGAAGGTGGGGTGATGGTTGCCAAGTTTCCCCTTGCCACAACCGAGTATTTCAAAAACAAAGAAGGTCTGCGCCAGGATCAGACCGAATGGCACAATGTAGTGCTGTGGAGAGGACTGGCGGAGGCTGCCGAAAAACTCCAGCTCCGCAAAGGGCACATGGTTTTTATCGAAGGAAAGTTGCGTACCCGAAGTTGGGAGAAAGAAGGCATCAAGCGGTATGCTACTGAAATTGTTGCTGAAAACATGACCATGCTGAGCAAGCGTGATGCTGCTTCCGGTCAGCAATCCGGTGAATTCGGTACACAGGATCCCAATCCTCCTTTGAACGACCAAGGGGGTGATTTACCCTTCTGAGCGGATTGAAAACGGTTCGTCTTTTTGGATCGCTCAGGCGAAATAGCTTGTCCTTTTCATCGTTTGCCTTCCTGTTTTTTGCCTGTGTAATCTGGTTTACCTCCTGCAAGGAAGAGGTGAATGTTCCCCGGCCGCGCGGTTATTTACGCATCGAGTTGCCTGTTACGCGATTCAATTCCTTTGACCCTGCTTCCTGTCCCTTCAAATTTGACATTCCGGATTACGCTATTCCGGTAGAGGATACCAACGCACTCGCCGAGCCCTGTTGGTGGTATCTGGTCATGCCCAAATTCAATGCACAGTTGTATCTGACCTATAAGCCCGTTAAGGGGGATTTTGCCAAGTACCTCGAAGACACCCATACCTTGGTGTACAAGCACACCTCAAGGGCTAGTTCCATCGATGAACAGGTTGTCGCCTTTCGTCCGGGCGTAGGGGGTGTTTTGTATACCCTTGGAGGTGAAGCTGCATCGGCTACCCAGTTTTTTGTAACGGATAGTGTAAATCACTTTTTGCGTGGTGCCCTGTATTTCAATACCGCACCGAATGCGGATTCACTCGCACCTGTACAGGAGCATATCCGTAACGATGTGCTGACCATGTTGAAATCACTCGAGTGGAAATAGTACCGCTCAACGAAACGGCTGAGTGTGTTTTTTCAACCAATCAGCAACCAGCGCCAACATCGCTTTGGGTTGCTCCGCATGAATCCAATGCCCCGCATCCGGAATGTCAGCCAGCTCGGCATTCGGGTAGTGTGTGAGTATTTCTCCGAAGCGCTCCGGTTCAATGTAGTCCGAGCGTTCTCCGCGAACAAAAAGAACCGGAGTGTTTACGGGTGATCCAGGCCAAACGTCTTCTCCGATGTGATGTATGTTGTTGATGATAGTGGCGAGGTTGAAACGCCAGCTGAATTGATCAGAACCGGTACGGTAAAGGTTCTTGGTTAAAAATTGCACTGTACTTACATCGTTCAGTCGGCTCATCAATACCGCCTCGGCTGATTTACGGTCGGCAAGTGTAATCACATCCACAGCATTCAGCGCTTCTGTAACTACGTTGTGCCTCGGCAAATACTTCCAGGGGGCAATGTCGACCACCACTGCAGCATGCACCAGGCCCGGAAACAAGTTTAGGGTTTGTAAAAGTGCCTTGCCACCCATGCTGTGACCAATGGCGAAACGTGGTCCGTCGAATGTATGCATGAGTTCTGCAATGTCCTCCGCCATGCCGGTATAATTGTGCGAGTCGGCATGTGGAGAGTGCCCGTGATTCCGTAAATCTGTCAGTACCGTCTGGAATCCCAGCTCCGCCAGTTGCTTTCCGAAACTCTGCCAATTGTCATTCATGCCGAAAAGCCCGTGGAAGATGAAAACCGGAATTCCCTCCCCTAAAATGCGGTGATGCAGATTCATGCCGACAGCGTGTGAATGCCTTACATTTGCCGCCATGCAGATGACGGTGCGTAAAGGTACGAAAGAGGATATGCCGGCGGTTCACGCCCTAATTTGTGAACTTGCACTGTACGAGAAAGCACCCCGGGAAGTCACCAATACGGTGGAGGACATGATCGCCGATGGATTCGGTGAAAAGCCTGTTTTTCACTGCCTGGTTGCGGAGGTCGATGAGCATGTGGTTGGTATGGCCATCTATTTCATCAAGTACAGCACCTGGAAGGGTAAAGGGATATACCTGGACGATATTGTCGTAACGGAATCGTATCGTGGCCATGGGATCGGGCGCAGATTGTTTGTTAAGCTTGCACAGGAATGCGCGTTGCTTGGCGCAAATCAGTTGCACTGGCAGGTGCTTGACTGGAACGAGCCGGCCATCCGTTTTTACAAGCGGTTTTCGGCTATGCTCGATAGTGAGTGGGTGAATTGCAAATTGGATCCCGCTGGCATTCGCCGGGTGGCTGAACCGGACGATGTAGGAGAGGAGGAAGGGGCATGATGATTTTTAAATTCGGAGGCGCTTCCGTACGTGATGCAGATGCTGTGCGCAACGTTGGTCAGATTCTCGATCTGTTCAAGGGCAATGACCTTGTCGTGGTTGTATCGGCGATGGGGAAAACAACCAATGCACTAGAGAAGGTGGTTGCATCACATCTTGCGGCTGACGGTCAGGCGCTCGTGTGGTTGAATGAGGTGCGGACGTTCCACCTTGATATCATGTCGGGACTTTTTCCGGACCTGAAACATCCTGTGTATGCTGCTGTCGAAAACTACCTCCTCGAAATCGAATGGGTGCTGGATGAGGAGCCCAGGCAGGCTGATTTTACCTATGATCAGATTGTGGGGTTCGGCGAGCTCATTTCCACCACCATCGTCTCCGCTTATCTGAATGATTCAGGAACACTCAATCGCTTTGTTGATATCCGCGACTGCCTGCTCAGTGATAATACATACCGCGAGGCGCGCATCGACTGGAAAGAAAGTGAGCGGAAAACCCGCGAGGTCATTTCGCGCAGTATGGAATCCGGAAACCATGTAGTTGTCACGCAGGGTTTCATTGCAGCCAGCAGCGAGAACTTTACCACGACACTGGGTCGCGAAGGCTCCGATTATACGGCGGCCATCCTTGCACACCTGCTCAACGCTGAGTCTGTTACCATTTGGAAGGATGTGCCCGGTGTGCTCAATGCCGACCCGAAGTTTTATACAGACGCACAGAAACTGGAACAGATCAGTTACACCGATGCCATCGAGTTGGCCTATTACGGCGCAAGTGTGATTCATCCGAAAACCATCAAGCCGCTCGAAAACAAGGGGATTCCCCTTTATGTAAAGAGTTTCCTGAACCCCCAGGGAAAAGGAACGGTAATCGGTAAGGATTTACAGACCAAGCCTCAGGTCCCCAGTTTTATCTTTAAAAACAACCAGGTGTTGCTTAGTTTGTCAAGCCGGGATTTTTCATTCATTGCCGAGGATAACCTCAGTGACATTTTCGCACAGTTCGCCAGCCAAGGAGTCCGCATCAATCTAATGCAGAATTCAGCAATCTCGTTTTCGGTTTGCTTCGATCACGAGGATAGCCGAACCGAAAACCTGATTGAATCGTTGCGCAGCCATTACCGTGTGCGGTACAATACCGGTGTGCAGTTGTGCACAATCAGGCATTATTATCCCTCAACTATCGATACGATTACGCAAGGCAATGAAGTGTTGCTGGAGCAACGCAGTCGTACGACCGCCCAACTTGTCCTCAAAGCGATTCAGGAGTAGATATGGAAGAAGCAAATCATACCAACGTTCGGTTCAACCGAAAACTGGTGCTCTGGTTACTGACCGGTTGTTTCATGGTATTCGGAATGGTGATCGTTGGAGGCATCACTCGCCTGACCGGCTCTGGTCTTTCAATCACCGAATGGGATGTGGTTACGGGAACTATTCCTCCGCTGAGCGATCAACAGTGGGAGCAGGAGTTTGATAAATACAAGCAGATACCCCAGTACACCCGCTTGAACTCCCATTTCGGTTTGGAGGAATTCAAGTTCATTTATTTCTGGGAGTACATTCACCGTTTGTTCGGTCGTCTTATCGGATTGGTTTTTCTTATCGGTTTCATTTATTTCCTTCGACGCAAGGAAATTGCACCCGAACTGATGCCCCGTCTGTTGTTCATGTTTGCACTCGGCGGGTTTCAGGGCTTTTTAGGATGGTACATGGTAAGCAGCGGACTCACTGAAAATGTACGTGTGAGTCATTTTAGGCTAGCCATTCACCTGACCTTCGCCTTCATCACATTCGGTTATGTGTTCAAGACGGCCTTGGGTCTGATTTTCCCCGCTCAGCATCCCCGTGCCTCTGACTTGCGTCCAATGCGCGGGGACACCACAGCCATACTTTTCTTATTGGTACTTCAGATTATTTATGGAGCCTTCACGGCCGGAACCAAAGCAGGGTGGGTGTACAATACCTGGCCATTGATGGGTGACTCTTTCATTGCCGAGTCCGTTCCGTTCGCTTTCGAAAAATCGGGTTTGGCAAGCCTGGTCAATAACATTGCCAGTATACAGTTCATCCACCGGATTTTAGCTTATGTACTCTATGTCTGGATACTCATTTTCGGAATCCGGATCCTCAGGTCCGGTAATTGTGATGCCGGACAACGGAGTGCATCAATCCTCTTGTTGTTGGGAATCCATGCCCAGGTCATTTTGGGAATCCTGACGTTGATCAATCAGGTGCCCATGTGGATGGGGGTCATGCATCAGGCGCTCGCTTTTCTCCTTTTTGCGTTGGTCATTTTTATGGCACATAGGCTTCAATACGACAAGATATCCTGATCCATGGTGGATACGTATCCGCAAACCACGGTTGAGCTTGAACGCGAGGGATATGTGGAGCATTCGGTGTTTCGACACAATGATATTGTCGCGTTTATCAGAACCTACTTTTTCAGGATGAATCCGGTAACCGTATTTTACTGGATGTTCAATGCGATTGTATTTCTATTTTTTTTCCTGGTGCCGCTTTTTGATGAGGCTTTCCGCTCAAAGCTCTATTTGATTTTTGTGGGTGTGTTTGGTTTCGTTCTTCTAGTACCACTTCACGAGCTTATTCACGGATTCGGGTATAGGTTAGCCGGTGCACATACGGTATCTTACCGTGTTGTTTGGAAAAAATTTGTGGTGTATGCCATGGCCGACCGCTTTGTTACCCGACGAGGTTGGTTCGTTGCACTAGCACTGGCGCCCTTTGTGCTCATCAACTTTACCTTGATTGTTCTGATCATGATCACAGGCGGAGCCTGGTCGGCGGTCCTGACAGGTGCATTGTTCATGCACACAGCGGGTTGTTCCGGCGACTTTGCTCTGGTCAGCTATTTCTATACGTTTTGGCGTAGGCACCCTATTACGTATGATGCAGAGGCCGAGGGGAAGACGGTTTTCATGCTTTTGCCTGAATAATGCGTTTCTGCCCAACTGCAGATTGGTTATCTTTGAATCATCCCAGTTTATACTCATGATTCACGAATTCCTGCGCAGAAATTTCCTTTACCTGTTGCTTGTATTGCCTTTTCTGGCCTCAGGCCAGATTCAGCGACCAGTCAAATGGAGTTTTAAGGCCGATCGCAAGGAGAACAAGGTCACTGTTACACTTAAAGCCACCATCGATGCCGGCTGGCATGTGTATTCGCAGAACTTACCCGCCGGTGGACCCATTCCCACCAGTTTCACCTTCACTCCATCACCCGATTACGCTGTAAGCGGGAAAGTCAGTGAGCCTCCCTCAGAGGAGATTTACGATGCGAACTTCGATATGAAAGTTCGCTACTTCGGCGAATCTGCCGTGTTCCGCCAGAAACTTGAGGCGAAAACCGATAAGGCGTTCACCGTGAAGGGCAAGCTGGAGTTTATGGTCTGTAACGACCAGATGTGCCTGCCTCCCGAGGAAGTCGAATTTTCCATACCCGTATCCGGTACTGATGCATCCCCGGTACCGGCCGATACAGATACTACTTCCCAATCTACTCCTGCCGAATCGGTTGATACAAATTCAACCGGGCAGCTTCCTCTCCCTTCTGTTTCCGCTCCCGGCGAGCCCAGTGGCGACATCACTACACTTGAGCCCGACTGCAATGATGGAGCGGTTGTTGTTGAAGAAGACAAGTCCTTCCTCGGTATTTTCATCGCTGGGCTTATCGGAGGATTCCTGGCACTTTTGACGCCGTGTGTGTTCCCGATGATTCCGCTGACCGTCAGTTTTTTCACCAAACGGAGTCCAACACGAGCCAAGGGCATGGCCAACGCCATCATCTACTCGGTGAGTATCATCCTCATTTATGTTCTGCTCGGATTTCTGGTGACTGTGACTTTGGGGTCGGATGCCCTCAATGCGATGGCGAGCAATGTGTATTTCAACATGCTCTTTTTCATCATCTTTTTCATTTTCGCGCTTTCGTTTTTTGGAGCATTCGAAATAACCCTTCCGAGTTCCTGGGTCAATAAGGCGGATCAGGCATCCGACCGCGGTGGATTAATCGGAATCTTTTTCATGGCATTCACCCTGAGCCTGGTGTCTTTCAGTTGCACGGGTCCGATTATCGGGACACTACTGGTTGAGGCTGCACGGGGATCATCCTACCTCGGGCCCATTATGGGTATGACAGGGTTCGCTCTGGCTTTGGCCTTGCCGTTTGGATTGTTCGCCGCTTTTCCCGGTTGGTTAAACAGTCTGCCTAAATCGGGAGGCTGGCTGAACTCGGTGAAGGTTGTGCTTGGATTTCTCGAACTAGCCCTTGCACTTAAGTTCTTATCGAATGTTGATCTCGCCTACCACTGGGGTTTGCTCAAGCGGGAAGTCTTTATTGCAATATGGATTGTCATTTTTGGTCTGATGGGGCTTTATTTGCTGGGCAAACTCCGTTTTTCACACGACAGCGAGTTGCCTTATCTGGGTACTGCCCGGCTGATATTCGCGATCCTGGCGCTCACCTTCACCGTTTACCTTATTCCAGGACTTTGGGGAGCCCCCCTACGTCTCATCAGTGGCTTCCCGCCGCCTGAGTTTTACAAGGAGTGGACCCACGCAGGTGATGCCGGGGCTACCGCTCATGCTGAAAGTTGCCCGCACGGTTTGGAATGTTACCACGACTACGAGGCCGGCATGGCGTATGCGAAGTCTGTCGGTAAGCCGGTGATGATTGATTTCACAGGATGGAGCTGTGTCAATTGCCGAAAGATGGAGGATAACGTATGGTCTCAACCGGAAATCCTGGGGATACTCAAGGAAAAGTATGTTCTCATTTCACTCTATGTGGATGACAAGACCGCGCTGCCCGAGTCCCAGCAATACGTAAGCACCTTCAGCCAAAAGAAAATCAAAACTACGGGTGCCCGTTGGAGTGACTTACAAAGCCGGGTTTATCAAACCAATTCACAGCCTTATTACGTGTTGTTGGATCATACCGGAAAGCCGCTGGCGAAACCCGTGGGCTATACTCCAGATGTTAACCAGTACAAGCTATTCCTTGAAGAAGGGCTTTGCAGATTCTCGATTCGTACGGGCAAATAATCCGAAAGCATGGGTTAAAAAAAAACGGGGGCACTCGCCCCCGTTTCTTTGTTGGTGATCGGTTATCAGCGGACTTGAATCTGCTGGATGCTTCTCTTCTCTCCGGAAATTACGTGGAGTAGGTATTGTCCCTGGGAAAGGTTCCCGACATTCAGTTCTAGTGAGTTACTGCCGAAAGGGAATCGTTCTTGAATAATCAAAGCGCCATTCAGGTTGTAGATTTCCACGCCGTCTATCAGGCGCTCTTCAGAGCTAAGCCGGATAAAATCCCGTGCAGGGTTGGGAAAAACAACCAGGCTTGGATCGTTTTCAATGGTGCCGATACCTGTTGTGAGCCCGTTGTAGCGTGCAACGAAGACTGCTGCCTGCGACGGTGCAGTCAATGTGTTTGCTCCAAGGGTGATTTGCCCGCTGAAATTACCGGCTACGTTCACATAACCTGTGGCATCCCAAAGGATGGACTGTCCGCGTTCGCTGTTTGAGCCACCGGTTTTGATCACCCAAAGCAAGGTGCCATTGATATCGTATTTCGCAACGAAACAATCGTTTCCGTTGGTTGGGTTGATGTTCGTTCCGGTCTGGTTGGCATTGCTGCCAAAGATGGCAAACTGCGCTCCACTTCCGTTGATGGTGCCGGTAACGTAGGAGCTGAAACCGGGATCGGTGCTGATGGCTTGGCCTACTTCATTGTTGTTGACACTACCTCGTATATGTCGAACCCAAATGCAGGACCCATCCGCAGCACTCAGCTTCATCACAAAGGCATCACCGTTTCCGGCTGGATTTTGCGTGCTGTAGTCCGCTTCTACAATGGTTTGGATACCGAAATTGACTGTGCCATAGAAGATACCGGTGCAATGTGGGTTTCCGAGTGCATCCTGGCTGACGCCGAAAATCGCCTCACGATATGTTCCACCATAATCTTTCGCCCATTGCTGGTTACCACCCTGGTCGAATTTCATGATGACCATGTCATCATGTGCAACGTTTCCGGAGGTCAGGCTTGTTCCGTTGAAGTCAACCGTTCCGCGGTAGAACCCGGCCCAGTAAATGGTATTTTGTGAAACGCTGATGGATGTGCCTCGGTCGTCGGAAGTGCCACCGAAACGTTTGTTCCAGATGGTATTGCCTGAGGAGTCGGTCTTGATTAAGAAT
>JBJTJB010000144.1:0-6325 GCA_046095245.1 Bacteroidota bacterium
TGATTCCTGTGACCCTCACGCCGTTTATCACTTCCTGAAGCGGATGATCCGCCAAGTGAACCAAGTGAACAGCATAACCGGCATCATGCAGACTTTGGCACTCTTTCAAAAAAATCCGGATGTCGTCCGGACGGTGAACACTGGTGAGATGACAAATTTCAATGTCCATGGCAGAGAGATGCATAAATACGTAAAAAGCGCTCGCGGTTTTGATCCTTACCGGCCCTGGTCAAGGCCAACGAACGATTTTGAACAAGCCCGGGGGCATTCTTCATGGTCACGGCGCGCGCAATAAAACCGGCTTCTGATTCCCCAACCAACACGCCGTTTTTTCCATCCTGAATGACTTCCCTGTTCGCAGGCAAATCGGTTACAACCGGGACACAACCGGCAGCCATGGCCTCGTACAAACTGATTGACGTTGAATCTGACTCAGGAAGCGCAACATAGACGCTTGCACGTGCATACAAACCACGGTTTTCAGCAGGCTTTAGCCATCCTGTAAATTCAACACGTTCTTCAAGCCCGAGAGAGTGCACAAGTTCCTTTAGTGCTTGCTCCTCACTTCCCGAACCCGCAATCACCAGTCTCCATGCAGGGGCTTCGGGAGCATGAACAAACTGGGCGTAATCGCGGATAATACGATCAATCCGATAAAGTGGATTGAGATACCGGTTCGAGTAAATCAGGGGTTCCTTTGGAACCTCCGGAAAATCATCCTCAATGCCGAAGTTGGCGACTTCAATCGGTTTGCCCTGCATGGGATCGATCTGTCGCATGCGATCTGCGATGTACTGGCAACTTGCGGTGAATGCAGACCCTTTCCGAAGAATATACCGGAGCAACCAACGGCCCACCGATGAATGCGATCGAACAAGCACATCACTTCCCCAGGCTGTAACAAGAACCGGAATGCGGCCAGCGGCTTGCAAAGCATACCAGGCACACGTATTGGCCTGATGTACGTGTATCACGTCCGGTCGGATATCTGCAATCCGCTTTTTCAATGCGGAAATACGACGAGGCACGGCATAGAGCGGACGTAAGGAAAGGGAACTCGACTGAACACTGGATGCAGCAGGAACGTCCAATGGATCAGAGCTGATGACATGAATGTCCACATCATTTCCGACTAAGGCAGCATAATTGACGAGGTGAACACTGGCTGTACCCAGCAGTGCTACCCTTATTTTACCGGAATTAGATCCCTTCTTCATAGCTCAGCGAGTCAAAAGTCCCTCCTTCAATCGCAAGAGTGTATCCTTGAAATTAATCCAGGGAGCTGCGTGCCAATGCCTCGGATGAGTCAAAAACAAAACGGCCTTTGAGCCTTTCGATATGGCGTCGAATGGGGAAAGTCCCTGCCGGTAAAACAATGGATAGGAGGCATCTGATGTATAATCTGTCAAAGAGTCGAGCAAAACAGGATTGTATGCTTCCACCAACAGGCCCGCCTCAGCTATCAAATCTGCATCCAGAAGCGTGTGATTGGGAATCCCCAGCTTTCGGTTCACAAAATCCCCATGTGAAGCCACCGAGGAGAATTTGAAGCCTGCGGCGGTCTCCATGGATTTCAGATTCCTTAAAAAGCGTACCCTCAATTCCGGAATGGCCTTGGTAACGAGTATCGGATCAATCCTTCGCTGATCCTTGCAGAAATCGGCAATCTCCTCGTAATGATAGCCTACCTCAAACCCTGCGTCATTCAATTCGCGCATCAAACTCACATCTACCGTACACCTCCGGAAATAGAATGTGCTTGTGATTCCGAATGACTTGAAAACCTCAAACATCTTGCGCGCTGTCCCGGCATCCGTATCCACATCGGTGCGATGCATGAACACACGATCCACTGATGCTTTTGGGTTTGTACCCAACTGATGAAAATGCTTACTGATGGTCCGGTGGTCATACCCGACTTCCAAGGCTGATTTGACCAATTTGCCAAGGATATTCAATCGATCAGGCAACAGGTAATCGGAGTACAGGCGATTCGAAATGGTCTTCAGCATGGTACAATCAATCGAGGCGCCATTTGACACGGTAGGGGGAGAAC
Source organism: Bacteroidota bacterium (assembly GCA_046095245.1). Lineage (GTDB taxonomy): Bacteria > Bacteroidota > Bacteroidia > AKYH767-A > OLB10 > JAJTFW01. The sequence continues at coordinate 2,057 of JBJTJB010000144.1, forward strand.
CCGGTCCTTTTCTTGAACATTTTTAGTCCTTCTGAGGCATTCAGCAAGGTGTCATACATCACAAACCTCACAGACCCAACACTGAATGCAAGTTCTACGAGATACAATACAAGGGCATACATGATACCCTGATCCAGGTGATTTTTATGTCCCATGATCCGATTGATGACCATTAGTTCGCCTGAGCGGATTGCCCAGATATAACCAGTCAGTTTACCATCCTTAAAGACTCCATAATACCTATTGAAATCATTTTCCGGATACTGCATCGGTTTCAGGTAGGAGGAATCGATGGACTTACCCTGACGCATTTCAACCGAACGATGAATCTCGAGCATTTGGTCCTGAAGCAGGTTGGGATCAAACACCTGAATTTGATACCCGTTTTTTTGACTCTTTCGGCTGAAATAGGCGGCTGAATTCTTACCACTAACAGATTTGTAATACGCATCCGGATGCTGTAGTGAATTCAGATCTATCAGTGCTATGCCCCAGGTTTTACGACTGAGCAAAGGCATTCGTGGATGAGCAGAAGTGAAGCTTGCATACATCCGTTTACCCTCCTCATGCCCACCATCAAGGTGCACGGTGCGCACAGGAAGCCGTACAAGTGCAGCAAGTAGCTTTAGCGCGTCCTTCATGATTTCCTCGCCAATCGAAGATACCAGACCATATTGATCAAGGTAAATGCACAACCTATACTGCTCAGGCAAATCAATGCCAGTTGACTGTTTCCGGCGAATCCTGCCAACGCGACTCCCACGCATCGCAGGATAAACTCAAGCGATGCCAGCATGACGGCAGTGCCCTGGCTGGAAGCGATGATGGGTAAACTGGAAAGGGGAGAGGCGATGAAATTCAGGAACAACCATGGCATCAGGATGGCTGCCACATTGCCAACTCCTGACCATTCGTCACCCAGGAACCAGGTGAATACGGGAACCGAAAACCAGGCCAGTGTTCCGAAAAAAGGCAATCCGAGGAAGAACAGGGTTACATAAAATTTACGTACAACCGGACGAAGGTCATCACCGGCTTGCCAGCGCCGGGTAAAGTCCGGAAAAAAGACCTGATGAATAGCCGAGCCGACAAAACCGACCGGAGCTTTCAGCAACCTGAAAGCCTGACCATAGAAGGCCAGCAGACTTCCGGGAAAAAAAATACCGAAGAGGAAAACGATTCCATGATCTTGTAGCACATCCAATAGGGCATGAGGCGTATTGAAACGCGGAAACTTATTGTGTTCGCGAAGCAATGCTCTGCCTTCGGGTGAACGTAAAGTCGTAAACCACCGGCGAGGTGAATCTATTGCGTTCCTGATAAGCACTCCGGCTGCTACACACTGCGCTGCTATCATGGAAAGTATCAAGCCAAAGGACAGAAAGCCAAAACCACCCAGGATCAGACCCGCAGATGCCTGCGTCAGGGCGCCAGAAATACGCGCAAGCACATTGCGGTGAAAGGTTCCTTTGCGTATCGACCAATTGTTTCCGCTTTGCTGAAGACCTGCTGCAAGCACATAAGCCGGTATACCCGCAATAAAAATCCAGCCCGCATCCAACCATCCTGAAGCACTTGCAACCAGCAATCCCACACCACTGCTCAACGCAATCAGCGTGGCTATACCTGCAGCCATACTCACCAACAACCGGGCACGATCTTCATTTTCGGCGATCACAATCGCCATTTCATACCGGAGGGTGGCAACCACTGCCAATACGGAAGCGAGGGAGGCGAATACCTGATAGGGGGCGAAAAAAACAGGACTGTAGATACGGGTCAGAACGGGGGAGCTAGCAGCTGAATCACCTGTGCAAGAGCGGTTGCTCCAACAAGTGTGGCAACATTCCGGTTTGTTGTGCTGTTAAGTACCCGAAGGATTTGCATGAATGAGCGGGATGTGAAACCTGCAGACCCTGTAGGCTGCCGCTTATTTCGCGTAATTCACCGCACGGGTCTCACGGATCACAGTAACCTTCACCTGACCGGGATACGTCATCTCCGTTTGGATCTTGTTCGCGATATCGAATGAGAGTTGTTCGGTCTGTTTATCATCGAGCTTTTCGCTTTCGACAATCACACGAAGTTCACGACCGGCCTGAATAGCGAATGCTTTTTCAACGCCCTTGTAGGCTTGTGCAAGATTTTCCATCTCTTTCAGTCGCTTCATGTACTGCTCTACAATCTCGCGCCTTGCGCCGGGACGAGCACCGCTGATGGCATCACAAACCTGTACGATTGGTGAAATGAGGCTGTTCATTTCGATTTCGTCGTGGTGAGCACCGATGGCATTGCAAACCTCTGCATTCTCCTTGTTGCGCTCAGCCATTTTCATACCGGCGATGGCGTGTGGAAGCTCCATGTCTTCTTCAGCCACTTTGCCTATGTCGTGCAACAGACCAGCACGCTTGGCAAGCTTGGTGTTCAATCCCAATTCAGCGGCCATCAGCGCACAGAGGTTAGCGACCTCACGGCTATGTTGTAGCAGGTTCTGACCATATGAAGAACGATACTTCATGCGGCCGACCATCCGGATCAACTCGGGAGCAAGTCCATGGATTCCCAAATCGATGGCAGTACGTTTACCGGTTTCAAGAATTTCCTCGTCGAGCTGGCGCTTCACTTTTGCAACAACCTCTTCGATGCGGGCCGGGTGAATACGACCATCGGAAACCAACTGGTGCAAGGCCAGTCGGGCAAGTTCGCGACGCACGGGATCAAATCCGGAAAGAATGATGGCTTCAGGCGTATCGTCAACGATGATTTCAATGCCAGTGGCTGCTTCCAGTGCGCGGATATTTCGTCCTTCACGACCGATGACCCGGCCTTTCACTTCGTCGTTGTCGATATGGAAAACGGTCACTGCATTTTCAATGGCATGCTCCGTAGCAACACGCTGAATGGTTTGAATAACGATTTTCTTGGCCTCCCGGTTGGCGGTCAATTTCGCCTCGTCCATCGTCTCTTTGATGAACTGCATGGCTCCGGTTTTGGCTTCGGCTTTCAGGGCCTCCATCAGTTGCGACTTCGCATCTTCGGCCGAAAGTCCAGCAATTTTCTCCAGTGCTGAGACCTGCTTCTGATGGGCCTTTTCGATTTCATCTCGCTTGCGGTTGAGGTTCTCTTGCTGCGACTTCAGGGTTTCCTGCTGCGTATCGAGTTCGGCTGCTTTACGCTTATTCTGCTCTCATTGCTGATTGAGGTTTCCTTCCTTTTGCTTGATTCGGTTTTCGGCCTGTTGTATGTTCTTGTCTTTTTCGGAAATGTGTTTTTCGTGCTCCGCCTTCATCTGATAAAAGCGCTCCTTGGCTTCCATCGTCTTGTCCTTGAGCAGAATTTCACCTTTCGACTGGGCTTCCTTGATGATGGCTTTTGCTTTTTCTTCGGCGGCTGCGACGTTGGCCTGGTTGCTCTTCCTGGCCATCATATAGGCCACGAGTCCGCCAATGAGCAATCCCGCTGCCGCAGCTATGATGATAAATGTGATGTCCATGTTGTTCAGGTATATATGTTGAGTGAGTGTTAATGGTGGGTGTTTAGCAGAACGCCCGCATTCGTACTGTGCGAGTAAACCCCAATAGACAGGGTCGGAGTCAGCCGGCTGATTTGCGCTTTCCCGACAATGCGGGACATGCCCTGGGCAGACTGAGTCTTTCTCCTAGTGTGTGGATGTTGAGTTTACATCGTCGACCAGTACGAATGCGGGCGTTGACCATGCATTTCGGTCACGAACCCAATATGGGTAAGAACGTTATTCAGAACGGAAAGCAGCCGCAAGTTCAAGCAGCTCGTCCAGTTCCTGTTGAAGATTTTCAGCGTCGCCGATTGAATCCCGTTGTATTCGAATGTGTTCTGCCGAAAACTGCAGAGCACACATGGCCAATAAATCTCTGACATCACGCAATCCAAAGGACTTTTCGTATTCCCGAAGCCTCCGGTTGACCGACTCTGCCGCCTTGAGCAAATCCGCCTCCTGAGCCGGATCAACCCGCAAGGGGTAGGTCTTTCCGGCAATTTCCAACGCTACGTTTTTCAGGTTGGCCACTTGGTTAGTCGCGTTTTATCAGGTCCAAACACCGGTCAACCTCTCGGATGTACCTGTTAATCTGGTTTTTCAATTCTCGGGTGGACTGGTCGTCACCACCTTGAATTGCCTGTGCTAATTTAATGGTTTTAACCTGCTCCTTCAGCAGGCTTATCTCGTTTTCCAACGCATGCTTTTCAACCAGTAACTGTTGATGCTTTTGCAGTTGCTGGTTGTGGCGCTCA
>JBJTJB010000145.1:0-6811 GCA_046095245.1 Bacteroidota bacterium
GCATTAGACGACACCCATTGGTCACATGGGTGTCGTCTAATTCCTGCCCTACGACTCCTCAGGTTACATCGATGCCCGACTTGGTTACAACGGATTTCTCAACGGTTGAGCGTAGTGTTTACTCGCCCTGTGCAGGCTCAACGGAAGTGATACTGTACAAAGTGAATGGTGGCGGACACCAGTGGCCGGGAACAACTGCGCTGGCCGCAGGCATCGGTACCACCAACCGCGATATTGATGCCAGCGCTGAAATCTGGAATTTCTTCCGCTCCCGCTCCTGTGCTTCCACTACGACATCCGCGTCAGAACCAACCGAACTCCAGCACTTCAATGTACAAGCCGACGGCATGGGAGGGTTCATCATTGTGTGTAACAGCAATAGTGCAGAAAACGTGCAATACCAGCGCATGGACATTGCCGGTCGTAAACTCTCCGAAGGCGCTTTTGTCGGTTCACTCCACTTAAACAAGCAATCCTCTGATTCCGGTGTGCAATTGCTGCGTCTGCAACATACCGGCGGGTTGAGCACATTACGCGTGGTGTTCCCATGAGTTCGTCTTCAGGCCGTTTTCCAGACACCGCTGAACCGGTATCCGCTTTTTTCCGGATCGGTTCGGTTGTTGTGTTGATTGCCGCTACACTTTATGTGCTCATGCCGTTTTTTGGCATGCTGTTGTGGGCTGTCGTGCTTGCTATCGCATTATACCCCGTGCAGCAGGAGGTGGAACAACGCTACCGCATGCGCAGTGGCCGCGTTGCACTCCTGCTGATTGTGTTACTAAATCTGATACTGATCGTTCCATCAGCCTGGCTATTGTTTACGACAGCGGAAAGCGTAGCCAGTTACATGTCAACACGCGATGCCGAAGCATTGGCCATACCAGCCCCCGGTGAGAGCATACGGGATTGGCCTGTTATCGGCCAGACGGTGTATACGCTATGGCTACAGGCAAGCAGTGATTTGAGCGGACTGCTCACCCGTTTTGAGGGACCGATTGGGAAGTGGTTACTCCAAATCGCGGGAATTGCAGGAAACGCCGCTGCAGATCTGTTGTATTTTTTCTTTTCGCTGGTCGTATCCGGGGTTTTCCTCGCCTACGGTCGCGAATTGGGAATTACCGGCAAGGCGACCTTGCGTAAACTGAGCCCGGATCGTTTCCATGAACTGGCAGATTTAATTGCAACCACCATCCGAAGCACGGTAAAAGGTGTGATGGTCATCGCCGTAGTTCAGGCCTTGTTGGCCGGAACGGCGTTTGTCATGGCCGGGATTCCACTCGCGGGAATCTGGACTGTACTTTGTCTGCTTCTGGCTTTGGTACAGATCGGCATTCTTCCGGTTGCGCTTGTGACTTGTATTTATGCCTGGGTCCAGCTTGACACCCTGCCAGCGACCGTTTTTACCGTCTGGATGTTGTTTATTGGTATCGTAGACAACCTCATGCGTCCCTGGTTGATGGGGAAAGATACAAAGGTCCCGGCCGGAATCGTGTTTGTCGGTTCGCTTGGGGGCTTGCTCACGCTGGGCTTCATCGGTCTTTTTATCGGTGCCGTCCTACTGTCTGTTGTACACCGTTTATTTCTGGATTGGATCCGAGACCCCGATCCGCGTTGAGTCTGAATCAGGCCATCCTGAGTTTGACCCAGAACCGGCTTCCTTGCGGATCAAGGGGTTCATAACCGACACTACCGCCCATCCCTTCTGCCATCGCTTTCACCATGGCCAATCCCAAGCCCGTACCGCTCGTCTTGGTAGTGAATTCCGGAACAAATAGGTTCTGGCGTTGTGATTCGGGAATACCCGTTCCATTGTCAAGTACGGAAAGCACCACGTATTGATCGAGATGCTCGGTATGGACGCGTATCCGCCCCTGGTGTCCATCGGGAATTGCCTGAACAGCATTCTTCACGAGGTTCCCCAAAATCCGCATCAGCTGATCTTTGTCTCCCATCACCTTCAATTCAGGCGCTTCTGCACTGAAATCGAACTGCGTATCCGTACCGTTTGAGTACAATGCAACCGTATCTTCTATGATGGGAATCAAATCAACAGGCTGAAGGGCTGTGCCGGGCATCCGGGCGAAATCGCCGAATGCAGTTGCAATACCGGCCAGTGTATCAATCTGCTCGACGAGTGTCCTGCTGATGCGTTTTGCTTTCTCTTCGGCATCGGTCCCACCTTCAATCATCACACGCTGCAGATGCTGCACTCCCAGCTTCATCGGAGTCAGCGGATTTTTGATTTCATGCGCTACCTGTCTGGCCATCTCCCTCCATGCACTTTCCCGTTCAGATCGGGCTAATTGACCGGCACTTTGTTCCAGCTGCTCCAGCATCCGGTTGTATGCATCAACAAGTCGGCCGAACTCGTCACGGTGCTTCCAGTCGATGCGTTCCAGTCCGGAATCCAAGCGGGTTTTTCCAAGTTTCGATTCAAGAAGGGCCAAGGGTGCTGTGATTCGTCCTGCTATCATAAATCCGAAGCCTACCGCTACGCAGAACAGAAGCACATATAAATTGATGAGTGCTACCAGGAAACGGGAAATCTCTTTCTTGAGTTCCGTCTCACGATCGAAGTAAGGGAATTGGATGAAGCCGATGACTTTGCCTTCCTGATTACGCAACAGTTCGTAGGCAGACAGGAATTTCAATGCACCGATCCATTCACTTTGGTTGAACGTGGATCGTTGCTGTCTGGTCAAAGCCTTGTAAGCTTCGCGATTCATTATGGGGGCGCTGATCCCCTGCCGGTAAACGCCGGGCTGAGAGGAGAAGAACAAGCTGCCTTCGGTTGTAAACACATTGAAGTCCGTTTGCAGATCGGATGATAGTTTTTCGAAGGTATATTGGAGTTTATCATTGGCTTGTGCAGGATCCTCAAGCGAGCGTACTTCTTCTTCCGAAAGCAGACGGATATCCTCTGCAATGGCCTCAAGACGTTGAAGCTGATTGCTTCGATAATTTCCGATGAGATAAAACACGGTAGCGACTCCAATCAACAGGAGCGTCAACGAAACAGCGAGGATGATTCCGCCCTGGATGTCGGATCGCAATCCTTTCCTGATCTGATCCCGGCGCTTCAGCAAGCGCAAACAGGCAAAAAACAGTGCGAGTACGCTGCCCGAAAAAGTAAGTACGTATGAGAACAGGGTCAGGCGGTGCATGATTCCCCGCTCTGGTTTACTGACCACGATCAGGGCGTTTCCCTGTTTGCTGAACAAGTGTATGTGCTCCTGGAAGCGCACAAATCCGCTGGACCTGGTTGAAGTAAAGTAATTGCGGTAAGGCGAAGCCGTTATAAAATAATTGAAATCACCTTGCCGCGAGATCAGGCGCCCGTCCACATACCGGGCGGACGATAAACCCTCCTGACCGGGCTCAGCCTCAAGTCCTTTCTCCATCAATAATACCGGCAGTCCGCGTTTCCCGGTCTCTTCGCGTGCCGTCAGTTCGGCCACTACGGTGCCAGCCTGAGCTTGCAGGGTGATCAGTGCCGTGTATTTCAAGCGTCCTGCATCATCGTGGAGATAATGAAGTCCTTCTATACCGGTTGGCATTCCCGATTCACGCTGAATCCGCGACAAGTCCCAGCCTGGATCCCCCGCCCGATTCACAGGCAGGCCGTTACGATCGAAAAATTTCAATTGCACATCATAACGACGCAGATAAGAACCAAAATAATCCCTGCTGAGGCGGGCGGTGAATTCCTGCAATGCGCTCCCTTCCGACCGCATCAGCATTTCCGTTTTTTGAAGTACTTCAATCAGTGATGAATCACCGGACATTATGGACTGCACATCACGCAATACGAATTCAGCCACCATGTCCTGCTGATTTCCAAGCCTGCGCGCTTGTTGTTGCATGCGTTCTTCCTGTCGTTTTTCATCCCACCTGAAAATACTATCCGATGCATACAAACTGCAGAAAAACAACGAGGCAACGATCAACCAGGGGGATGTACTGTCCGATTTCGGAATGCGGATCAGTACAAGTAGGCATGTCGCGAGAAGAACCATGCCGGTTGATAAATCGGCACTTCCAGCCACAAGGGTGTATGAAATGGCCGCGCACACAGGCAGTAACGCAAGGAAACTTGCCTGACCACGGTTTTTTCCGTTTTCTGAGACGATGCGATAAATACCTGCCGTCCGAGAGGCCATCACAGTAAGCACACCCATCAATAGGATCATCGACAGAAGTCCGATCAGTGTGTAGATGTCGGCACTGGTGATTTCGGTCAAATCGAATGTAATGCGCGAGTCCACCACAAGTCCGTGCAGGACATGATTCACCACCAGCGCAATCAAAACGGTCAGAAGTGATGCAGTAACAAGGACGATGCGACGAATATCCGTGCGGGCGTTCTCGGACCAGTGCTTCAGGAATTTGTTCAATAGCAATCCCAAACAGAAAAGACTTAGCGCACTGAGCAGTAAATCACCGATTGAACCGAGGAAAATCCCACTGGCATACCGTGAGGGATCAAACACGGGTGATGCGAACAATTCCTCGGGCTTTCTCCAGAATTCCAAGCCCAATCGACCGCATGCAACCAATAAAGCGGCCACAACGCTTTCCAGTCGCGAACCGGATTGTATGCTACGTAGTGCAAGCGCAAAACCCACCAGCAGCCAACATCCGATCAATACGGTCCGTGGTGTGGTGGTAGTTGATTCGGGAGATACCGATTCCTGCACACGCAACGACAGATCGCCCTTGGGGGTTTTGACAAGAAACCCCTGGGGTTCTTTTTCGGCGACCGGAATAAAACCATCCAGACCTAAGGCCGGATGAAACCCGTTTTGCAGGTATTGATTTTGCACCGTGTAGGCTGTCCAGATGCGGGTCATCACCAACAGCGAACGCATTCCTTCTTTTCGGTATCCGGTCAGGTAGATTCCATTTCCCAGTTGGATGAGTTGGTTTCTGCTGGTCAGATTGCGAGGATCAGGGAGTGCGAGTGCCCTGACCCAGCTGACGATTCTGTCCCCATCGTATACCAACACATCGCTTTCGGCAGGCAACGCATCCGCACGGATCGCATCGGGGGTGTTGTATCCGGAATAGATCTGCGTGGAAACAGAAGGCCACAACGCATCCACCAGATCGTTCAGGTCCTCCTGTAAGGTTCCAAGTTCCTGACCTGCCTCTGCAAGGATTCGATCCTGCTTTGGAACCACAGGGTTCGCACTCGGCCAAAACAGCATTGCCAGTCCGGCCAAAAACCAGAGCAGTACAAACAATCGGAACACCTTGGCTGAACGCATTCCTGCGAAGGTAGCCTTGGCCAGGGCCAAGTCACGCTTCCGGTGTTTCAGTTTTCAACGCACTCCTGTTTGGCTCAGGCTCCACGGATTTGCAGTACCTTCGTACCATGTACACAGTGCAACTTTCAGGCGGAAAAGAACTCCGTATCGAGCAGGAATCCGGAAACCTGCTCATCGACGGCCAAAACCAAACGTACACACTCAGTGAACTGCGCCCGGGCTCCTATCACCTGCTGATGGATGGCAAGACCCATTCGGTCGAAGTGCTGGAGTCGGACCGCAGCACCAAGCAGTACCTGCTGCGCATCAACGGAAAGACAGTCAGCGTTGGATTACGCGACCGCTTTGATGACTTGCTGAAGCGGCTCGGAATGGATGGTGCCGGATCCCAGAAAACCGGCCATTTGAAGGCACCTATGCCCGGACTCGTTGTGGAAGTTCCGGTGAGTGAGGGTCAGATGATAAACAAAGGAGATACGCTACTCGTGCTTGAAGCGATGAAAATGGAAAATGCGCTGAAGGCCGCTGCCGATGCCACCGTCAAAAAAATACTGGTCAATAAAGGACAGGCGGTAGAGAAAAACACCGTACTGATCGAACTCGCTTAAATATTACTATGGACACACCTTTCTCACGTCGTCGCTTTTTACAACTTGGCGCATTGTCGGCCGGGGCCCTCGTAGCACTTCCCAAACTCGGTTTTTCACTACCCCATCAGCATGCCAGTTTCGTGCTGGACCCCCTGCCTTATCCTACCAATGCACTCGAACCTCATATCGATGCCATGACCATGGAGATTCACCATGGCCGTCACCATAAGGCGTATGTCGATAACCTGAACCGTCTGTGCAACGAAAACCATGTGCATGAATTGTCACTGGAGGTGATACTGTCCAATGTTTCGAGGTATCCGGTTGGCATTCGGAACAACGGCGGTGGACACTGGAACCACCGGTTCTTCTGGAACAGCATGAAGCCCAACGCTGCGGCCCCCAATGGAAAGGTGAAGGATGCACTGGGCGCCGCTTTTGGCGATTTCGACACCTTCAAAACACGGTTTGCCGATGCAGCAAAAAACCGCTTTGGCAGCGGTTGGGCCTGGCTGGTACGGATGCCCGACGGGAAGCTGGGTATTGGATCCACACCGAACCAGGACAACCCATTGATGGATGTTTCTGAACTGAAGGGCACACCCATTCTCGGAATCGATGTATGGGAGCATGCCTACTACCTAAAATACCAGAACAAGCGCCCCGATTACATCAACGCCTGGTGGAATGTGGTCGATTGGGATGCGGTGGCCTCCAGGCTGGGATGATTTTTTACTCAACAACAAAGCCCCGCGTGCGGGGCTTTTTTGTTGGCATCGTTAAAGCCTTATTGCTTCGGTTCCATCAGTTTGAAGAACTCGTCGAGTTTTGGAAGAATGACAATGCGGGTGCGGCGGTTCAGTGCGCGGTCGGTAGGGCTGTCGTTGGATGCAACGGGACCATATTCGCTCCGGCCGGCTGCAATCATGCGCGATGGATCGACACCATACACGC
>JBJTJB010000146.1:0-6461 GCA_046095245.1 Bacteroidota bacterium
ATTTATATATTTATAATTCAATGTATTAAGTATAATCAATTAAATACTTCATTTAAATAAGATAAACTCCTCCGATTCATGCTCGAGAGCTGGATTAACAGGTAAAGGCGACCAAAACAAGGTGTCACGGTCGGGTGTTATCTGTTTGCAATTCGGAGCGCCCCCAAGCGCTAAGTCTATCCCTTATTCCGATTTTTGCAGCCCCTTTCGGGGTGACCTTATGTCCGATCAACCGTTCGATATCCAGTCTTTCGATCCCAAGCGGTTCATTGTGATCAAGGGCGCGGCAGTCCACAACCTGAAAAAGCTGGACGTTGCCATTCCCCGTAATCGCTTTGTTGTGGTAACCGGACTCAGTGGCTCGGGAAAGTCGTCGCTCGCTTTTGATACCCTGTATGCCGAAGGGCAACGCCGCTACGTTGAAAGTCTGTCCTCCTATGCGCGGCAGTTCATGGGGCGGATGGACAAGCCGGAAGTGGATTATATCCTGGGGATTTCACCGGCAGTGGCCATTCAGCAGAAGGTTAACTCGCGGAATCCACGATCGACGGTAGGAACCAGCACCGAGATTTATGATTACCTGAAGCTTCTATTTGCCCGTACCGGAAAGACTTTTTCTCCGGTTTCGGGGCAGCAGGTGCGTAAGCATTCCGTATCGGATGTAGTCGATTGTTTTCTCGGCTACAATCAGGGTCGGTTTATGAGTATTTCGCCACTCATGCGGTTTCAGGGCAGACCTCTCAGGGATGAGTTGGCTTCTTTGCTTCAAAAGGGTTTTACCAGGCTCCTGGTGGGTCAACAAATGCACGAAATCCAGGATTGGATTGAGCAACAGCCTGCCTCGAACCCCATACCACAGGAAGTACCCAAAGCCCGCAAGGGTCGTAAGAAGAAGGAAGAGCCGGATCAGCAGCCAGTCTTGTTGGAAGCCGTTCACGAACCCGGACACTTTCTTGTGATTGACCGCATTGCCATTGACGGGCCGGCAGATGATGAATTGATGGCACGTCTCGCCGACTCGTCGCAAACCGCTTTTCGAGAAGGTGCTGGTACATGCCTGATTCGCAAATTGAATGAAGATGGTTCAAACCTGGAGCAGGCTTTTTCGAACCGCTTCGAGCTGGACGGAATGACGTTTGAAGAGCCGTCATCGCACCTGTTCAGTTTCAATAACCCTTACGGTGCATGCAAAAACTGCGAGGGCTTTGGCAGTGTGATCGGTATTGACGAGGATTTGGTTGTTCCCGACAAGAGCCTGTCCGTTTACGAGGGAGCCATTGTGTGCTGGAAGGGAGAAAAGATGAAGGACTGGAACGATGCCCTGATCCGTAATGCCCACAAATTCGATTTTCCGGTTCATAAGCCGTACTATGAACTCAGTGCCTTTCAGCGCGACCAACTGTGGTCAGGAAACAAGCATTTCAAGGGGCTGAACGTCTTCTTCAAGCATCTTGAGGAACAAACCTATAAGATCCAATACCGCGTGATGCTTTCGCGTTACCGCGGTAAAACGCTTTGTCCGGAATGCAAGGGTACTCGGTTGAGAAAGGATGCCGCCTTTGTCCGGGTTGGCGGAAAATCAATCATCGACTTGGTCCTGTCTCCCGTTTCCGAAACGCGTCGCTTTTTTAAAGGCCTTGAGTTGACCGACCAGGAACAACGTGTGGCTCGCCGCTTGCTGACCGAGATTAGCAGCCGTCTGAAGTTTCTCGATGAAGTGGGTCTGGGATACCTCACCCTCAATCGTCTGTCAAATACCCTCTCCGGAGGTGAATCACAACGGATCAACCTGGCCACCTCGCTCGGAAGTACGCTGGTGGGCTCGATGTACATTCTCGATGAACCCAGCATCGGCCTGCATCCACGCGATACCGACAGACTGATCGGCGTACTGAAAGCCCTGCGGGATGTGGGCAATACGCTGATTGTGGTGGAGCACGATGAGGAAATCATCCGGTCTGCAGATCAGGTAATCGACATTGGCCCACTGGCCGGTGCGCACGGCGGAAAACTGGTTTTTCAGGGTACCCCGTCCGAATTGCTTGATTCCGGCAAGGGATTAACAGCCGATTACCTGAGCGGCAAAGAAGAAATTCCGATTCCCCCACGACGCAGGAAATGGAAAAAATCGGTTTCGATCCAGGGTGCCCGTGAAAACAACCTCCAGAACGTTTCAGTAAAATTCCCCTTGGGCGTTCTTACCGTCGTAACTGGAGTCAGTGGATCGGGCAAGACCTCACTCGTGAAAAAGATCCTTTTCCCGGCAATCCGTAAGGTGATTGGAGGGTATGGCGAATCCACCGGCAACTTCGACCGGATGGAAGGGGATTACCTCGACATCAAGAGTGCCGAGTTGGTCGATCAGAACCCGATCGGAAAGAGTTCCCGTTCAAATCCGGTGACCTATATCAAGGCCTATGATGAGGTCCGATCACTTTATGCTGATCTGCCGTTGTCCAGAAACAGGAATCTTAAGCCATCGCACTTCAGTTTTAATGTGGAGGGAGGTCGTTGCGAAATGTGTCAGGGCGATGGAGTCATTACCGTTGAAATGCAGTTCATGGCCGACCTACATCTCCGCTGCGATCATTGCAAGGGAAGGCGTTTCAAGGAGGAGGTGCTTGCCGTGGAATACCGTGGCAAAAACGTGTTCGATGTGTTGGAGTTAACGGTTGATGAGGCCCTGGATTTTTTCAACGATCAGTCGGGCCCGGAAAAATACCGCGGTCTGCATGCCCGCATCTGCAGCAAGATCCAACCTCTGGCCGATGTCGGCCTCGGCTATATCCGTCTGGGCCAAAGCAGCAGCACACTCAGCGGGGGAGAAGCGCAGCGCATCAAGCTGGCCAGTTTTCTGGGTAAGGGGAATCATGCCACCTCAACCCTGTTCGTTTTCGATGAACCGACCACTGGCCTGCACTTTCATGATATCAGCAAATTGCTAAAGGCATTTGAAGCGCTGGTGGCCAATGGAAACACCTTGGTGGTTATTGAACACAATCCGGAAGTGATCAAATGTGCCGATTGGGTGATCGACATGGGGCCTGATGGCGGAAATAAGGGTGGGGATGTGGTGTTTGAAGGGGTCCCCGAAGACCTGGTCACGTGTGAGGCCTCCATTACAGGTCAATACCTGAAAACAAAAGTCCGTTAGGACATCAGGGGCTGTGCTTGATTCGGTAGGGCTGTACCTCAGGCAGTAAGGAATCTCCATGAATCAGATGCGCACTTAGTTTCGACGCAAACCAGGGAGCCATCATCACGCCCTTCGATCCCATGCCGTTGAACAGGTAAACGTGCTCATGAAGGAAGTGCTTTCCCACAATGGGTCTTCGATCGATACTGGATGGCCGGACGGCGCAGACCTGTTCACCGATGCTGTAACCACCTTCAATCAAATCATCCAAAACCGAACAAATTTCTGAAAGGCCTTCCTGGCTAGTTTCGGTCCCGAAATGTCCGGGTCGGTAGGTAGCACCAGCCAGGTAGCTGTAACCTCCAAGCGGAATCACCTTCATTCGACCATGAAGCACGGCATCCCTTGGTATCGTGGTTGTACTGATGTGAAGGAGTTCGCCTGAGCAAGGGTTCAGCCCGATTTTACCCAGAAAAGGCTGGTGGAAAGCCGCCACACCGGTGCAATCAATGACCTGTTTGAACGAATCTCCAGCATAGACTATTCCGTCTTTTGAAATGCTGAGCGCTCCATAGTCAACTCGGTCGACTTTAAAACACTGCATGCGTTCAAAATAGGTACGCATTGCATCGAGAAAACGCCCCGTGTCCAACCAACCACCGCCGATTAACCAGCGGCCACCAAAAGGAGCATGAACGCCTTTTGGGCTGGTCTCAGCCGAACATTCCTCGCCTACATAGTCTTTAAAGCCGGGATCAACACTTTTGGCCGCCCAATCGTTTCGGTGTCCGGCCGAATGAAAACGTTCAAAAACCGGATAGTCCTCAAAAAAGCGGGCTGCAATTTTGTCTTCGATCTCTGAATAAGTGGCGCGCGCAAATGGAATGAGCGTATCAGCCATCCATGATTTGACGATTCTCCTGCCGGTAACCGGGTGAATCAAACCTGCCGCTACCCGCGATGCTGTGGAGGATTCACAGGGATCAACCACCAGTACATCGAGCCCTTGCTTGAGCAGAAACCATGCAACAAGGCTTCCGGAGATACCTTGGCCGATGATTAAAACTGGGCGGGTATCAGGCATTCAGAAAATCACTCAAGGAAAATCAACTCAGGGCTTTTTACCCTTGAAAGTCACCAAGGCAATCTTGTCTCCTGCTGCACTGATGCTGAGGCGATAAAAGTTCCCGATGGTTTCACTTAGGTCGGCAACCACGTTCCATACGGCCAGTTCTTCTTCCTTGGGTTGGCAGACCAATAACTTGCCGTCTTTACCAACATAGATTTTTCCGTCTGGACCCCAGCAATAGTCTTCAACTCCTTCAGGTAAATCTACAATAGGCATGCGCTCTTCCGTAGCCATGTCGTACTTCATCAGGCTGTTTTTTTCTTTCCCATACACCACGTAGGTAAAGAGGTTTGTGCCCGGAATTTTAGAAAGGCAACGGCCAAAACCACCCTGCATTAAAATAATGGATTGCTGGGGCACCATATCGAACTGATGCAGCGTTCCACCACCTCCATTCAGCATGTAAGCACCCACAGTCGTATCGTTGATCCAGCAGTAGTACGCAACGGAATCCTCGTTGGGCATGAGGTAGTCCTCGTTGCTGCCGTCTACACTGATCTGATAGAGTTTTTGCGCTTTTTCCATCTCCACGCGCACATAGGACAACTTGCCTTTGTCGTAAGGTATGGGCTGAGGCTGGTACTCACTTTCAGGGGTATTGGTGATCTGACGTTTCACCTTTTTGCGGATATCGAATTCGTACAGATCGCTCTGAGTGGTATCCGGCATGGCTGCCCAATACAGGAATTTTCCATCACGCGAAAACGAAGGCTGGTTGTCGTAGTGGTCGTTGTCGGTGACACGGTAGGGATTCAGCACTTCGGTCTTGCCATCCTTTTGGATTACATCCAGCAACCAAATATCGGTGACTTGCTGCTGAGCGAATGAAAACACTGTGAAACAAGTCAGCAGGAGAACGGCGGAAAGGTGTTTTTTCATGGGTGAAGTGTAACCGGTTCGTGAACGGCAAACCTACAAAGATTATTGCCCGGCAAGGTCTTTACCTTGCAGCATTGGTACGTCGTTCAATCCTGTTTCGTTTCATTCCGGAGCGAAAATGGATTGATTCTGTGCTGCTATCGTCGTAGCGGAGGTCGATACGTAAGGAATCCGGACCCAGTTCGGTCAGTGAAGCCGTTCGGGGTATGGCCCGTGGGTGTAAGTCGCGTGTAAGGGTTTTGTTGTAGATACCGTATTTCCGGATGACCTTGTAACCGCCCTCTCCGGGTGTCCCCTGGAGCATACTTTGCTGTTCTACGAGGTAGTGGTTGCCACGAAGGTGCACCTGATGTTCCGGCCTGTATTCGTTGAAGTGACCGCTAATCGTGTAAAACAGAAGGGAGGGTGACCACATGAAGACAATAACAGATATCAAATAGGAGCCCAGGTAAAGTCGGAGTGCGAAGGGAAGCAAGGTGTTTCTTAGAGCCCAACCGGAAAGTGCCAGTCCGCTGCACACCCCGCCCAGTAGGAGCGGTCCAGCCATTCCGTTGGGATATCCGGTTAAGAAGGCCATGAGTGCCAATGCAAGTAAGCAGCCATTCAATGCCAGTCCCACGCGGAGACCGTTCGGATTAAGACGCCTGGAAATCATGCCAAGGAGCAGCGAAAGCACAATCGATAGGATATAGCTGCAAATGGTCGTAACCAGTAGAATGGCATTCATCAGCTTTTTTGTTCAGCGGATTTTTGATTCAGAAGGGCTTCCAGGGCGAATAACTCGTCGCGGAATTTGGCGGCTGAAATGAAATCAAGTTCCATGGCCGATTTTTCCATGTTGCGACGCGATTGTGTGATCGCCTTGTTCAGTTCTTCAATACCCATGTATTGCATAATAGGGTCGGCAGCGGCACTGATCTCTTGTTTTTCGAGGTAAGCCTTCGACAGGCTGCTTCCCTTACCCTCCAGGTCGGAGAACGATCCGGACGCAGGTTTGTTTAGCGGGGTAGGTGTAATACCGTGGGCAGTATTGTACGCCATTTGTTTTTCCCTGCGTCGGTTGGTTTCATCGATCGTACGCTGCATGCTGTCGGTGATTTTGTCGGCGTACATAATTACACGGCCGTTCACGTTCCGTGCCGCGCGTCCTGCGGTTTGAGTCAACGAGCGGTTCGAACGCAGGAATCCTTCTTTGTCGGCATCGAGAATGGCTAACAGGCTGACTACCGGTACGTCAAGTCCTTCTCGAAGTAGGTTGATACCGAGCAGTACATCGAATTGTCCGGGACGCAGTTCCCGGAGTAGCTCAACACCCGC
>JBJTJB010000147.1:0-3074 GCA_046095245.1 Bacteroidota bacterium
ACTGAGGGTATTTCCATTGAAACGAGTTTCCGCATGTTGGATACGGACGGTGATTTCTTCAGCTGCGGCAAAGAATTCCGCTTTGGAATACGAAAAGGTAGTCCTGCAGTACGCTATACACTAAGCGACAGCAAAGGGAAGAAGCAGGTCATCGAAGAACAATCCGATTACCGCATCGCCAACGACAACACTTTTCGTCAATACAACTTTTCATACAACCCTGTATCAGGAAGAGCCGAAATTCTGGTTGATGGATTACTGGTCTGGTCCAAAAAAACCGAGGCTTTCCAAACCCTTTCCTGGAAAGTGGGTACTCCGGTAATTATCGGATCCGGGCTTGATGCAGGTGGAACCTCATCGTGCATCCTGGATAAAATCAGCGTTCGGAAACCTACAGGGGGACGCTTCATACCTCTTGACTTGCTCGGATTCAGTGCAGAACCCGAAGGTGACCAAATCATGTTGAGCTGGTTTACAGGCAGCGAATCGGGTACCGAACAATTCATCATCGAGCGCAGTTCCGACACCCAGACTTTTCAGGAGGTAGGTCGCGTGCGGGGTGCCGGAAAATCCGATGAAATGAAAGCCTATGCCTTACTTGACACCCGACCACACCATGGAGTGAATTATTACCGCCTGGCGCTAAGTAACCACCGGTCAAAATCGGTGTGGGTTCCCGTCATTGCCATACGCTTCCCACCCGAGCCGGGCTTCCTACAGCCGGGTCTGAGCGGAGGCACATCCCGTTGAACAAATCATAGCTTGAAAAGCCGGCCCAAAAGCCGGCTTTTTCTATGTAGCGCCATTATTGAACCAATTTACTACTTTGGTTGCAAACAAAAACCCATGGGATTCATTCAAGAGTTCAAAGCCTTTGCCATGCGTGGCAACCTGATCGACTTCGCCATCGGTGTGGTGGTGGGTGGTGCATTCGGAAAAGTCACCGGTGTGTTTGTCGACGGCATTGTGATGCCTGTAGTCGGCACATTGATCGGCAACCAGGATTTCTCCGAAATGAAACTGGTCATCCAGGACAGTAAAAAAGTGATTATCGACTCGAGCGGAAACATCATCGAAAAAGAAGTAGCGGAGGTGTATCTGCGATACGGGGAATTCATTTCGAGCATTATTGATTTCACGCTTGTCGCTTTCGCCATGTTCCTGGTTGTAAAAGCCATGAACCGCATCAGAAGTGAAGAAGTCGCTGCACCAGCAAATCCGACTCCACCCAGTAAGCAAGAACAACTGCTGGAAGAAATACGAGACATCCTATCCCGAAAATAAAACCATATGAAACGATTACTCATTCTTGGATTCCTTGCGATCCTTCCAGCATTGAGTGCTGTTGCACAAAACGACACCATTTGGAAAACCGGCGGACTCTTCAATGCCGCATTCAACCAAGTGAACCTAAGCAACTGGGCTGCCGGTGGTGAAAACTCCATCGCCTTGAATGCATTCACAAACCTTTATGCGAACTACCGTAAGGGAAAAGTAAGTTGGGACAGCAACATCGATCTTGCGTATGGTATCACCCGACAAGGTGAAGAGGATGTTCGAAAAAATGACGATCGACTTGAACTCAATACCAAATTCGGTTATCAGACATCATCGCCTAAGCTTGCCTATTCTGCACTGGTGAATTTCCGTTCACAATTCAGTGAGGGATACAATTACCCGAAGACGGATTCAAGTACATATATATCTCGATTTGCTGCACCCGCCTTTGCTTTACTTGCGCTAGGTATCGACTACAAACCCAACAAAGCATTCAGTCTGATGGTATCGCCACTCACCGCACGTGTAGTCATTGTAGCCGATGATTCCCTGTCGGAAGCAGGAGCCTTCGGAGTTGATCCGGGAAGTACGGTTCGCCAGGAACTCGGTGCTTATGCCTATGCGCGCTTCCAGCAGGAGGTGGTACAAAATGTAACCCTGATGAGTAAACTCGATCTTTTCAGCAATTATCTGGAAGATCCACAAAACATCGATCTGAACTGGGAACTTCTGCTTGCATTGAAAGCGAGCAAAGCCATTACTGTATCGCTGGGTCTACAGATGATTTACGATGACAATACGAAAATCCTGTTGTTCAAAGAATCGAATGGACAACGTGTACCTGAGCTTGGAGCCGATGGAAAGCAAAGAAGCGGACCAAGACTGCAGATGCGACAGATTTTCGGTATCGGACTCAGTTACAAAATCGCGAAGGCTACTGTTCGCTGATAGCAGGATACACAATGGGACTGGTCATTTATCAATGCTCTGCCGGATCGGGCAAGACCTTTACACTGGTCAACCGCTTTCTAATTCATACCATTGGTCAGCCTTCCCTCTTCAAACAGATTCTGGCCATCACCTTCACCAACAAGGCGGCGGAAGAACTGAAAACACGAATTATTCAGGAACTGGATAAGATTGCCTCGGGAAAGGAGTCAATGCAACTGGAAAAACTTAGCGAAGCCCTCCCAAGCTTAAATACGGAAGAAATACGAGGTCGTGCTTCAGAAATCCTGGAGCGGATCATACACGACTATGGGGCCTTTGCCGTATCGACCATTGACAGTTACTTCCAGATCCTGGCGCGTACTCTTGCTCGCGAAATGAACCTTCCGATGCGCTACTCCATCGAACTCGATCAGGAGTCAATCAGCAGGACCCTGACGGACATGACCATCGAAGAAGCCGGCAAGCACCAGGAAATCACGGACATGCTCGAAAACATGTTGTTCGATCTTGTAGAATCAGATGAAGGCTGGGACATCAACGTTCATATCCGTGGCATGGCGAAGGAAATGATGAAGTCCTCGACCAAGGCTACTGATCTGCTAAACCATGACCCCCAGAGAATTTATGCGTTGATAACTTGGCTGAACAATTATATCAGGAGCTACAAAGGAGAGCTGAAAGCCTGCGCTGATGACTTTAATCGCCTGTGCGACCATCACGACCTTTCCCAGGACGATTTTTTGGGCAAAAGCAAAGGGATTCACAAGCAAATTTGACGTGCCGAGAGTAGAGCGGATGATTCAGAAGTCACAGGAAAACTCCAGAGTCAACTTGCTCAGCTGCTT
>JBJTJB010000148.1:0-1053 GCA_046095245.1 Bacteroidota bacterium
GAAATTGCCAGATGCCTTGCCGTTGATCCCAAGTTTATCTTACTGGATGAACCCTTTGCAGGCGTCGACCCCATTGCCGTAGAGGACATTCAAAGCATTGTTTACAAGCTGAGAGAGAAAAACATCGGTATCCTGATTACAGATCACAACGTGCATGAAACGTTGACCATTACCGATCGAGCTTATCTTTTGTTTGAAGGGAAAATCCTGAAGGAAGGCACTGCACAGGAACTTGCTTCCGATGAACAAGTCAGACGGGTTTACCTCGGGAAAAATTTCGAACTCCGCTCCTGATCAGGCAGGACTCAACTCGAAACTGTACGTTTCCATGATCGGATTGGCCAACAGCTTTTTGCAGGCCAATTCCACTTTTTCACGAGCCGCCGTTTCGGTGTCGGCTTCAATTTCGAGCGTGATGTGTTTCCCGATTCTGACATTCCCGATTTCACTCAATGAGAGGTTTTTCATACTCGCAGTGACAGCCCTTCCCTGTGGGTCGAGGAGTGCTTTTTGGGGCATGACATCGATGTGCGCTTGAAATTTCATGGGGTTTCGCTTGCTGGTGGAAAGATCAGTGACAAAATTAGGTACAAAAGGACGATCAGAGGGATGCCCTCCAATCCCATCAGGGACAGCAGAGGAATGCTGGCTAAGACCAGAGCGATTGTTCCCATGTTTTTTTTCCATCCCATCCGATTGAACTTCAGCGAAAACAAGGGGATTTCAGCAACCAGTAGTGCGCTGGAAAACACGCTGAAAACCAGCCAAAAACCGACTTGGCCGGTAAGATCCTTGAGCATTCCGCTGTGATCGGTAGCCGAAGCCACGAGTGGCAAAATCCAGCCCGCATTGGCAGGGGTAGGAAGTCCGATGAAGTGCTTGGTCTGACGGGAGTCGGTATTGAATTTCGCCAAACGTAAAGCCGAGAATACCGTGACCAGAAACCCGGCATGGGCAAAAAGAACCGGAATGCCCGAACCAGGAAGTGCATTCAACAGCACGACATAAATGGCCAGACCAGGTACCAACCCGAAGCTGACCATATCGGCCAAT
>JBJTJB010000149.1:0-1915 GCA_046095245.1 Bacteroidota bacterium
GCCCAGGCTCACTCGGACCGGAGCCGGAATGACTTTACTATTCTGTGATGTGGACACATGCACCGTTGCCTGTACCGCGGTTGATTCAATGGGATCGACGCTGCTGACGAATTGCCCGCGGTTCGAATTCAGATTTCGAACAACCGGATGGTTGTCCTTTGGTGTCATGACGGGAAAGTAATACCAGGGAAGCAGCTGCTGTTTGGCCTGATCGCCCATGCGACCCGAGACCACCACGATCAATGACGAGAGCAGATCCTGGACGAGATCGTAGTTTACGCGGGCTCCATAACGGAAAAGCATATCCTCAACTTTGAGTTCACGGGCGGGAGCTAACATCCATCCACCCATGCTCTTCAGGCTGTCCATACCTGCAATCACCGGATCGATCATCCATACCACGCGTCCCCCTCCCATCACGAATTGATCGATGATGAATTTATCCTTCTCGTTGAACGCACTGTCTGGTCCGGCAATAACCAGCGCTCGAAGTCCTTTCAGGGCATCAAGCTGCCCATTGATACTGACGCGCTTCAGTCTGTAACTGGATTTCAGCGTATTGGCGATATCGGCTACTTCGAGGGTGTCGAGCTCACCATGACCTTCCAGGAAACCGATTTCAGGCCGAAGCGGATTGGTGGCTTTTCGAATCGCATTGGCGAATTCGAATTCAAGATTCTGTACTGAGTTGTGCAGAAGTTGTTCGCGGGGTACGCCCAATTGGCTCTTAAGCAATTGGACCGGCATCTCTTCGTTAGCATACGTTACCAATGCACCCGGAAACACAAAACTGCGTTCCATGCCCTCCGCTGTCCGCTCCTCGAACGTCACAGGCTGGACCCCCTTCTGATACAACTGCCTGTACAAGGATTTTCGCGTTTCCTCGTCCGGATCTTCGGAGGGATTGATGAACACGTATTCGAGATTCCCCCCGGAATACCGACGCATCTCATCCAATAAATCGGCAGTGGCATTGCGGAGCTGGGCGAAGCCGGGATTGAGATCACCTTCCAGATAGACCTTTACAAAGACAACATCCTTGAGCTCACCCATCAGGTTACGTGTCGCCTGGGAAAGCGTATAGCGCTTGTCGGCGGTCAGGTCAATGCGGTAAAACAGATACTTCGAGACCACATTCACAAGCAGGATTATTCCCAGCAACAGCCCCAGCCTGAACAAGCTATTGCGTCGCTCAGAAAAACCAGAGGCCTTGGGTTGGGTTCCAGCGTTTACCATTTCCTGCTTTCAAGAAGTGTCCGTGTGGATACGAGGAACAATGCAACCACCGAAATGAAGTAAACCACATCGCGCGAATCGATGACTCCACGACTCATACTGAGGTAATGCGCCTGCATTCCCAAATCAAAGACAAGGGAAGAAACAGGGCCTGAACCGAACATCACGGACAAGGACTCGAGACCTGTAAAAAGGAACAGGCAGAGGAAAAAAGCCACAATGAATGCTACAACCGGGTTTTCAGAAATGGACGAAGCGAACAAGCCTACGGCTACGAAAGCCGCACCCAAAAAAGTCAAGCCCAGGTAGGAACCCATGATTGCACCCGAATCGATGTTCCCGGCGGGCAAACTGATTGCCCGGAGAATCAGCACATAGACAAGTGTTGGAAGCAATGAAATCATCACCAGCAACAAGCCACTGGTGAATTTGGCAAATACCACCTGGAATTCAGTGAGGGGTCGCGTCAATAAAAGCTCAAGTGTACCTGCCCGCCGTTCTTCAGAAAACAGGCGCATGGTAATGGCTGGAATAAGCAGCAGGTAAACCCAGGGGGTAATCGCAAACAAGGGGTCGAGTTGAGCCTGACCTGACTCCAGGATGCCAAAACCGGAATCGGGAAAAATCCAGAGAAAGAGACTGATCGTGAGCAGGAATACGGTAATCACGACCGTGCCGA
>JBJTJB010000150.1:0-2990 GCA_046095245.1 Bacteroidota bacterium
ATCCTACTGACACCACTTGTGGTTGCATTTTTCACCTGGCTACGCGGGAAGGGGAAAGAACCCAGCACTCCTGCAAAAATCGCCTACGGACTATTTATTTCCGCCTTGTCAGCCCTCGTGATGGTGGCGGCTGCGAAGGCCGGGTCAAATGGAGCAGAGAAAGTAACGGTCTGGTGGTTGATTGCCTGCTACGGAGTCATCACTATCGGTGAGTTTTTTTTAAGTACAATGGGATTGAGCCTTGTTTCATAACTCAGTCCTCAACGGATCACCTCACTCATGATGGGCGGTTGGTTCCTTTCTACATCAATCGGGAATAAACTCAGCGGAGTGCTGGCCAGCATGTGGGACAATTACGAGCAGAAGGCTGATTTCTTTTTGTTCAACTGTTCGCTACTGCTGGCCGCAACGGCGCTTGCGTTTGTACTGCTTAGGTGGTTAAACAGGGTGTTTAGTGCGCACACCTGAGATGAGCGGTTGACACTGATAGATTGGTGTTTTGCGGGTTGCTGAAATTAGCCGTATACAAACGGTTATTGTACGGTTGATTTGCGGTATATCCGATAATTTTGCGACTGGGGAGGAGGAGTGGCGGCCCCCTTCGGGATTGTCAGTAAAATGCTGTAAATCAATTTTTTATATTGACATACAATTTCAGTCTCCGCTGGATTTTCCCTACTTCAGAGTCTTCAGGTATCAATAGATTGATCGCATAGTCATTCTACTGTCTTCCCCCGATTCAAAAAAATCACTTCAAGCGCTCGCTTTCGCTTTCTCCACTTGTTTCTTCATCCAATCGGTAGTCACCGATCCAGGTCTTTCAATTGGATGACCCAAGGCCCTATCCCACAGTAAACTGGTTAATACACCAATGGCTCTCGAAACACCAAACAAAACCGTATAGAAGTCATACTCCGTCAGACCATAATGGATCAACAAAACACCGCTGTGCGCGTCAACATTCGGCCAGGGGTTTTTGATTTTACCCGTTGACTCTAAAATGCCCGGAACAACCTCGTATCGCATGCCAACAATCTTGAAGAGTTCATCGTCGGGCATGTGTGCCTGGCCAAACTCCATTTGGGCAATGTAGCGCGGATCTGTTTTTCTCAGTACAGCATGCCCATACCCGGGAACAACACGTCCCTCAGCGAGGGTTTTCTTTACATAATCTGAAATCTCTTCTTTGCTAGGAAGCCTTCCGGCGTAGTAATCCCGTAGGTCGTAAATCCAGCGCACCACTTCCTGGTTCGCCAACCCATGCAGGGGTCCGGCAAGACCATTCATTCCGGCTGATAGGGAATAATATGCATCACTCAATGCTGAGCCAACGAGGTGCGTAGCGTGTGCTGAGACGTTTCCACCTTCGTGATCCACATGGATGGTGAGATACAAGCGCATTAACGATTTCATGCCATCGTCATCGAAGCCGAGCATGTGTGCGAAGTTTGCTCCCCAGTCCAGTTTGGGGTCTGGTTCAATGTGTACCCCGTTTTTGTAGGTGCGTCGGTAGATGTACGCCGCAATTCTCGGGAGCCGAGCGATTCAGTTCATCACATCTTCGAACATGGGATCCCAGTATTGTTTTTTGTTGATTCCCTTCCGATATGCTGCGGCGAAATTGCTCTCGGTCTGCATAGCCAAAATCGCCAGGCTGAACTGCGTCATCGGATGGGTTCCAACGGGGAGCGAGTCCAATAGGTCGAATACGTGCTTGGGAACCTGGCTGCGTCTGGCCCAGGCATTGCTTACTTCCTTGACATCGTCTTCATTCGGTAGCTTACCTGTCAGCAGGAGGAAGAAGATGCCTTCCGGCATCGGTCCTCCACCGGGCCCCTGTGGGAGTTTCTCACGCAACTCTGGAATCGAATACCCTCTGAAGCGAATACCCTCTTCGGGATCGAGCTTGGAAGTTTCGGTCACCATTCCAATCATGCCTTTCATGCCATGGTAAACCTGCTCCATCGTGTAGGAGCCCAAAACGATGTGACCATGTTCTTTGATCATGGCTTTGATTTCATCGGCAAGAGGTAAAGCGGTTTGAGCGAAGGTTTCTTTGAGGCGATCCATGGGGACAATCAGTGTCTTTTCGTTTGATAACAAACGATGTTGGGTTTGGTTATGACAGTTGGGAGTAAATGTTGGGTAGCGTAAGGCATGCCGGTGGGGGCGTTAATAGATCTGAGCGCTTTTTCTTGTTTTTGGAGTTGAAATCCAATTGCATCACCAGTACGACAATTGTGACCACGAAGGCCGCAATGATCAGGATCCACGCAATGGTTTCGAGCATCTTTTTTACGCGCTTTTTTGGATTGCTTTTACGCTTGATTCGAACACGCTGGCGGATTTTGATCTTCTTTCTTCGGCGTCTGGATATGCCTTCAAGGTGCTCTTCAATGAGATGGCCTTCCTGTTCCTCTCCTGCAACGTTCTCTTGCTCTTCAGGGTCCATGTTGATTGCATTTTATCGTTTCGGTATGAACTTGAAATCCATGCCAGTGAACAGCGCGCTGGATCCCAAATCTTCTTCAATTCTCAGAAGTTGGTTGTATTTTGCAATCCGGTCCGACCGCGAGGCTGATCCGGTCTTGATTTGTCCGGTATTCAATGCTACTGCCAGGTCGGCAATCGTTGAATCCTCTGTTTCACCGGAGCGGTGACTCATCACAGCTGTGTAGCCGTTTTCTTTCGCCAGGTTCACCGCATCAATGGTTTCTGTCAGGGTGCCGATCTGGTTCACCTTGACCAATATTGAATTGGCTGTTTTTTGAGCAATTCCTTGATGGAGGCGCCTGGTATTGGTCACGAACAAGTCGTCGCCAACCAGCTGTATCCGCTGGCCCAGCGATGCGGTCAGTTCTGCCCACCCTTTCCAGTCATCTTCAGCCAAGCCGTCTTCAATTGAAATGATCGGGTACTTCTTGCACCAGTCATTCCAATATGAAACCATTTGTGAAGAGCTAAGTCGGTCGCCTGTCGATTTTTTAAAC
>JBJTJB010000151.1:0-4616 GCA_046095245.1 Bacteroidota bacterium
GGTGAACACGGCACTGGAGTCTTTGCGCAAACAACGCCTCCGCTGGACCGAGCTCGATCACAGCGAGGAACCCTCGGCGCCGCCCGAAATCCTGGAGCGTTTGGCAACCACCGATCTGCTCGAACACATCCGGTCCCTTCCGGAAGGCTACAGGGCGGTATTCAACCTGTACGCGATAGAAGGGTATACCCATCAGGAGATCGCCCGGCTCCTGGACATCAGCGAGGGCACGAGTAAATCACAGTATGCACGCGCCAGGGCCACATTGGTCAGGGCGATTGAAGAAAAGAAACCATGAACGGCGAAGGCGGAAACTTCGAGCAGCGTATCCGGGAGCACCTGGAGGGATTCAGCCCTGAGGTGCCCCAGGGTCTGTGGGAAGAACTTTCCACACGCCTGCCCGAACCGGCACCTGCTACGCCTACGGTACAACCTGGAATGGCCTCTGTGGGTACCACCCTGATAAAAAAAATGTTGGTCGCCGCTTTGTTGGGGGGAGGCCTGCTTGGCGGGTGGATGCTGGTGAATTCGCAGTCGGCCCAATCGCCTGCTACCGAACAGCGGATACCGGACCAAAACAATGTTACACAAGAATCCGCCGCCGAATCTGGCATCGGATTTACCCATACACAACCGAACGACCGACAAGTTGAGCCAGGGTCAATTACCAAGGAGCAGAATGCCGAAATCCTGGCACCTGCAAACGAAGCGACGCATGCGGGTAGTACACAAAATCCTTCCTTGCATTCGGGTGAATACAAGCAAGATGTTGTGAGCGGGGCAACACCCTACGTTCAGGGCAGTGCATCGGTAACCAATAAGAACAACAGTGCTTCGGCACATACTGTCCCAAGTCAATCGCCGGAAGATCCTGCCACAGCCACTCCTTTGAAGCTGATTCTCTCCGCCCGGGCGGGTTTCGCGCCACTGCGTGTAACGGCGATGGGCAACCAACAGGGGCGTCCGGTTGATTTCACTTTACCCGATGGCACCAAAACGCGCTCAGGGGCGGGTGTCAGTTTCGACTGCAGTGAACCCGGCACCTTCAGCATTTGCTGTGAGTCAACCGGACAGCAGGTATGTGAGAACGTAGTCGTACTCGGCCGGACATCCAATGCCTTCAGTCCGAACGGCGACGGCATCAACGAACGCTTCGCGGTGGAAAGCGCCGACCCCATAGAGGGGGAGCTACGCATTTATTCCCGTGATGGTCGCTTGCTGTACCGGACCCGAAGTCTTTCCCAGGGATGGGACGGCCGACTCGCCACAGGGGAATTCGCCCCGGAAGGCACCTACATTTTTGATATATTCGTCGGCTCATCAGAAGCCGGCCCCATCCAACAAAAAGGAACTCTCCAACTCTTCCGATGAACATCCATTCAATTGAAAACCAACCAACAGCTATGAAAAAGCTAATTACCCTGATTGCGCTGGTCCTTGCCGGGCTGCTGCTAACACCACAACCGACCGAGGCCTCGCACTTTGCCGGTGTCGACATCACCTACACCTACACCGGTACGCCCAACCAATACTTGGTTCGGATGAAGCTTTACCGTGACTGCGCCGGTATTGATGCTCCTACCCAGGTGACCATTTGCTATTACTCGGCAAGTACAGGACAAAGCGGTACCGTTACTGCTCCGCAGGCCAGCATGACACCCGTAGCCAATACCCCCTGCGTAACGGCTAATCCGACATGTCCGGGCGGAATCGGGGATATAGAAGAGTACGTTTACGATGCCATTATCAACCTGCCCGTTGCGGCATCCGACTGGGAGTTCACCTGGGCCGACTGCTGCCGCAACAACGCCATCACCACCTTGCAGCCCAACGGGATTTACGTAAGCGCGAGGTTAGACAACATCACAGCACCTACCAATTCATCACCCACCTTCTCAAACCTGGCCTATACCCGTTTTTGTGTAGGCAATCAGTTCTTTTACGACCAGGGTGCCACGGATATCGATGGAGATTCACTGGTGTTTTCATTGGTGACTGCGGAAGACGGTCAGTTTTCCGCTTGCCCCAACAATCCGATTCCCAATACCTACATCGCTCCCTACTCACCTACCAACTTTTGTGCTTCTTCCATTCCAATCACGATCAACTCGGCTTTAGGGGTTATAAATTTCATCCCATCACAAGTACAGGTTGCCGTAATGTGCGTCCTGGTTCGTGAGTACCGGAATGGTGTTGTAATCGGTTCCGTAAAGCGCGATATCCAGATCAACATTGTACAGCAGTGCAACCAAATCTTCCCGTCGTTCAACAACGGCATCTTGACCGGGTCCAATGGACAGCTGGTCGCCGGATGCAACGATCGTCAAGTCATCATCCCCTTTGATACCACTTTCCAGTGTGGCTCTGCCGTGCCGACTGATTTCCGAGTACTGAGTCCGCAAGGCATTCCGAACCCGGTTATCAACGTACAACCGATCAACTGCAACAACGGTGAAACCGATTCACTGTTGGTTACCTTCCTTAATCCGCTTACCGTTGGCAGCACCTATGTTTGGATTAAGCGCGGTCTCGATGGAAACACCCTGCTCTCAGAGTGTGGCTCTGAGATTCCCGAATTCCAGGACACGGTGAACATTGTTGTTACCGACAACAGTGTATGGGGTCCTGTGACCGATTCACTCGAGTGTCTTTTCGACAGCTTCACGGTGACCCTTTCTGACAGTGTTTACTGTTACTCCATTGCGAACGATGGCACCGATGTACAACTTGTTGACGGGGCCGGAAATACATACCCGATCGACAACGTTTGGGGGTACTGCAGCCCGAACGGCCTCAAGACAAACCAAATCCTTGTCGAGATGGCCGGATTCCAGAGCGCACCCGGAACACTCTACCTGATTGTCCAAAATGCCGGTGGCTCGGATGGCAATACCATTGCCAATGACTGCGGACGTTTCCTGAGTGGAACCGATACGCTGGCCATCCTCCTGATCGACAACACCACCAGCGCCGATATCGTGACCGATACCACGGTTTGTGATGGCAACGTTGCGAATCTGGATGCAACATCGAACAATGCAACCGGCTACCAGTGGTCGACCGGAGCTACTACACCATCTATCAGTCCATCCGCTGCCGGCTTATACCTCATAACGGTTTCCTTCCAAAACTGTCTCAGTGAGGATTCGGTCCGCGTATCTGTTCTTCCCTACCCTGAGGCTCCGAATGTGGCGTGTAACCCCGGTTCTGGTAACTTCAAATACATCTTTGTCTGGAGTGCTGTTTCTGGTGCTGACAGCTATGAAGTGAGTGAAGACGGTGGTGCAACCTGGATTCCTGCAAACCAAGGTGGCGGTAACGCAACATCACATGGCGTGAATGCAAACCTGAGCGGATTCCTGGTGCGAGCTGTTGATGCTGACATTCCCTGCAGCCCGGGTCGCAACTCAGATCCCGCACCGTGCGAAATCGAGATCCCGAACATCTTCACACCGAATGGCGACGGTCCTGCGCTCAACGAATATTTCTACATCAAGAACATCGAGCAATACCCGAACAATACGGTTCAGATTTTCAACCGCTGGGGTAAAGAAGTCTTCAACGGTAGCGGATACAACAACAACGATGTCAAGTTCGATGGTAAAGATCTTCCGGATGGTGTATATTTCTACATCATCGACCTCGCCGATGGCAAAGAGGCCAAGGCAGGTAGCGTGACGATTCACCGTTAATCCTCCCAACACACAGCAGACACCCCGGAGATTCAAACATCCGGGGTGTTTTGTTTGATGCCTTTGCTATTTGGATGTACCGCCGTTTAGCCCCATCTTCGCAATTCCTATGAAAGTCAGTGAACATTTAAAACAGAATGTCGGGCGCACCCTGTTTTCCATCGAAGTGCTCCCTCCCCTCAAGGGTCGGAATGTGCAGGAGATTTTCGGTGCGATTGACCCCTTGTTGGAGTTCGACCCGAAGTTCATTGATGTAACCTACCACCGTGAGGAGTATGTGTTCAAGAAACGACCTGATGGTCTCTTGGAAAAAAAGTCTGTTCGCAAGCGGCCCGGTACGGTAGGTATCTGCGCCGCCATCATGACCAAATACGGTATTGATGCCGTGCCCCACATCATTTGCGGAGGCTTTTCACGGGATGAAACGGAAAACGCGCTGATTGATCTTTCGTTCCTGGGAATCGACAATGTGTTGGTGCTTCGTGGTGATTCCATTAAGAGCGAGGGGAAATTCGTTCCGGAACCGGATGGGAACGCCTACGCAATCGACCTGCTCAAACAAGTTGTGTCGATGAATACCGGCCATTACATTGACGATGAACTGCAAGGTGTAGCCCCAACCGATTTCTGCATCGGCGTTGCCGGTTATCCCGAAAAACATTTTGAATCCCCTAGCCTCCGCACCGATTTGAAATACCTCAAAGCCAAGGTGGATGCCGGAGCGGATTACATTGTAACCCAAATGTTTTTTGACAACAGCAAGTTTTTTGCTTTTGTTGAAGCCTGCCGCTCCATGGGAATCAACGTTCCGATCATTCCCGGAATCAAGGTGATGACGGGCAGAAAGCAGTTAAGTGTTCTCCCCAGCGTTTTTCACATCGATATACCACACGACCTTGAAGATGCGGTAGATGCGTGTAAGTC
>JBJTJB010000152.1:0-4037 GCA_046095245.1 Bacteroidota bacterium
AGTGGGTAGAGGCCTCGTCGCGGATAGTAAAAGCGGGTGACCAGGTAGCTCCGGGCAAAATCGTTACGTGCGGGCCACCATCATTCTGAGGCGCGACATGCAGACCATGCCAGTGTAATGTCGTGGTGTCGCTTAGGTGATTGGTGACATGGAATTGAACCGAGTCTCCTTTGTTCAAAAAGAGCACAGGGCCTAAGTAATCAACGTTCATTCCGTAGGTGGACGTATTGAATCCGGAGAAAAATACCCTGGATGAGTCCTTGATATTCAGGTTGAATATGGAGTCGGACAAGGTGTCGGGTATCAGGAGGCTTTGTTGCGCCTCTGATGTACTGAAAATCAAGCACAGGAATGCAACTAAAGTTCTATATCGTTTTTGTTTCATTATTGGTTCATGCTTTGGTCGGTGTGAAATTAGCTTCTGGTTTATAGCCCCACTGTATCGATTGTTACAGAAAGGACTTCTGTGTTAGAAAACCAATAGCGGGCATACAGGATTTCCTAATCCGAATGTGCAGATTTATTGAGATACACCACCCGATTCCAGTTCGACCTCTAGTATATTTGCTTTACATTTCGTTGATTAATACCATGAAACAGCATTTTCTTAACTCGTTTATCTCTACACGGTTTTTCCATTTTGGTTTCATTTTTCTCAGCCTTGTAGTTACGAGTTCGGCAAGAGCTCAATTCATCCAAAACCTCCGTGTAGAACCCCCTCAGCCTGTGGTTGGTGATACGGTTCGCATTTTAGCGGATGTACTCTTTCAGTCGGGCGATTGTGTTGAGAAGTCCCTGGTCTTGAACCAATCGGGGAGCTATCGATTCGAGGCCAGTGCTTTGCATTGCCTTGGACTGTTGACCGTTATTTGTTACGATACGGACACCTTTGTGCTGGGTACTGTCCCTGCAGGTAATTATCGTATTGTATACGAAGTCAATGCAGGCTTTGGCCCCAGTCCCTGTACGCCCGGTATAGTTCCCGGACCATCTGACTCAATCGATTTTACGGTTTCGTTCGCTACAAGCTCGTTGGATTTGATGGACTCACCAGGCTTGACGTTTTACCCCAACCCTTCGAGCGGTGACCTGTGGATTTCCGGCCTGAAAGCGGGTGAATCCACCTATTTTTCCTTGACCGGTTTGGCCGGGAACGCTATCTTCGTACAGGGCGAGTGCAAGTTTGATGGGCCGATTGACCTTGAAGGTTTGCCTGCGGGTGTCTATCTTCTGCAGACTTGGACGGGCAACAACGCCATTGAACGAACTAAAATCATCAGGCAGTGAGTTTATCAGGGCCTGATATGTACAAAACGTCTACATGATCAGGAACCGGCTCTTGGAGCTCAATGCGCTGAACCTGCAAGGGTCTGATTTATTGCATCAGATGCCTCACCCGGTTCTGTTGTTGGATGTTTCCGGACAGTTCGTTTACGCAAACCCGGCGGCCGAGCAGTTTTTCAATTTGGCCAAACAGGCTAAAGAATTACGCTTCGAGGATGTTTTCCAGGGGGATGTTGCCTTTTCGTCGCGAGTCAAATTTCTAAATGCTACACAGGAGGCCTTGGTTTTTCTGGCCAAGACGGTGTATCAGGCGGAAACACCTCCTATCAAACTGAAACTTAGCGCACATTACGCTCAGCAAGACCAGATTTTTTTACTCCAGGTGATATTAAACGCGCAGCCGGATATGGATGAGTCTTTTTTTCGGAATGTCATCGAAAATATTCCGGCAGACATCGCGGTGTTCGATCAAAACCAGAACTACATCTATGTAAACCCGAATGCAGTACGGGATCCCGAAATCCGGTCCTGGTTGATTGGAAAAAATGATTTACAGTATGCACGCATGCGAAAACTACCGGAGCAAATGGCGGAATTGCGAAGGGCACGTTTTGGCCAGTTGCTCGAGTCAGGGGTCGACCAGTATTCGTTTGAAGAGACTACCGATGTGAAAGGTGTACGGTCCAATAAGCTGAGGTTGATGAAAGCGGTTCGCAATGCCGACGGGAGTTTCCGTTATGCGATCGGCTACGGAGTGAGCATCGATCAGTTGAAAGCGTACGAGAGTAAAATCAAGAACCAGGAAATCGCCATGGAAGCCTCCACGGTAGGAATAGCGGTCTTGAATGAGCAAGGAGCTTATACCTATCTAAACGAAGCCCATGTGAAAATGTATGGCTTTAACGATCAGTCCGAGCTCATCGGTAAAACGTGGAAGGTGTTTTATTCGCCCGAGGAAGCAGAGCGCATTGAGCAGCAGATTTTCCCATCCTTGATCAAGGATGGAAAGTGGATGGGTGAGACCTCCGGTATTGTCCGTGGTGTCAGTACTCCGATCCACACCGATTTATCGCTGACCAGGTTACCCGACGGCGGTATGGTTTGCGTTTGTCGCGATGTGACTTCCCGAAAAAAGAAAGACCTGGCCAATCAACGAATGGCCATTGTGGCTTCAAAAACCACCAACCTGGTTATCATCGGCTCCGCCTCAGGCCGAATTGAATGGGTTAACGATGCTTTCCTGCGGCAAACCGGCTTTTCTATGGAGGAGGTCATGGGCCAACATCCCGTCGATCTTTTAACTGGAGCTGAATCCGAGCCCAATGTGGTTCAGGCTTTTCGAGAACACCTGGAAAAAGGTCTGCCATTTTCTGGCGAATTGCTGACCTACGACCGCCATGAGCGTCGTTCCTGGCAACACCTTAACCTCACCCCGGTATTTGATGAAAAGGGTATTCTGAGGAATTGGGTGTATGTGATTACCAACATTTCCCTGATTAAGGAAGCCGAGGAGCATGTTAAACTGGCCTTGGAAAAAGAGCAGCGTTTGGGTGAGATGAAATCCCGCTTTGTCAGTATGGCTTCTCACGAATTCAGAACCCCCTTGGCTGGAATAGTGACCAGCATTGAATTGGTGCGGATTCTGCTCGAAAAAGGGAAAGTCCAACTGGATGAACGGGTCATGTTTCATCTGCAAAAAGCGATGGGGGAGGTGAGCCGGTTGACCCACCTGATGGATAATATCCTGCTGATTGGCAGGGCAGGTTCCGGACGTATCCGATTCAATCCAGAGAACCTGTCTTTCCGTGAATTCCTTGACCATTTCCTGGCTGATTTCACCCTGATCTGGTCTCCACGTTCACTGGATGTAAAATTTGAATCCGATGAGGATATCGTGTTCGACTTTGACCCCCAATTGATGAGGCACATGTTGTCGAATCTCATCGGTAATGCATTCAAATATTCGCCCGAGCATTCTCCCGTTTCACTGGACTGTGCAGTTCAGGAAAATCGTTTTTGTCTTCGGATTACCGATCAGGGTATCGGTATACCGGAGGACGAGCAACATGATCTGTTCAAGAGTTTCTTCAGGGCTTCGAACTCCGAACACGTAGATGGAACCGGAATGGGTTTGGTCATAGTCAAACAATTCGTAGACTTGCACCACGGATCCATCCGCATTGAGAGCCGCCTGCAATCGGGGT
The DNA here is from genome assembly GCA_046095245.1 of Bacteroidota bacterium. Lineage (GTDB taxonomy): Bacteria > Bacteroidota > Bacteroidia > AKYH767-A > OLB10 > JAJTFW01. The sequence goes on from JBJTJB010000152.1 coordinate 3,489, forward strand.
GTCGTGTGGATATCTGTTTACCCCTTAACCAATCGTATGATAAATCGCCTGCTGATCATTGAAGATGAGGATGTCCTGCGCCGTGACTTGCAGGAGATACTTACCCTTGAGGGATATCAGGTAGACACAGCGGCCAACGGACTCGAAGCCGTAGATGTCGTTCGCAATGCCATTCCCGATTTGATTCTATGTGACATCCGGATGCCAGGCTTGGACGGGTATCAGGTGCTGAAGGCCGTTCGCGAGTTGCCGGGCGGATTCAACGTCGTCTTTATTTTCCTCACCGCGAAGGTGGAGAGCGAGGAGATACGTGCCGGTATGAACCTGGGTGCCGATGATTACCTGCTGAAGCCGGTTACCCACAAAGATCTGATGACTGCCATCCGTGTGCGGCTCGAGCACCGCAAAAACATGATGGACGCCGTTCCTGGGGATGTCGAGGCGCAATTGACCGATCAATTGGAGTATTCCGTCGATGATGTGAAGTCCATACTCTCCTCCTAGTCAAAGACCGAGCGCAGGATTTTCTACTACGTAGCACAGGAAAAA
>JBJTJB010000153.1:0-3609 GCA_046095245.1 Bacteroidota bacterium
AAACAGCAGCGTATGTCCCAACCAAACGGGCGTGGTATACAGCACAACAGCCCAAACGGGCATGAGCTACAGCTGGACGGTTCCCACGGGCGTGACGATCACGGCAGGGCAGGGCACCAACAGCATCACCACCAGTTGGGGAAGCACGGCGGTATCGGGCAACGTATCGGTAACGGTCAGCAACAGCTGCGGCAGCCAAAGCGGTTCGCTTGCAGTAAGTATCAGCAGTGTTCCATCCGTGCCCAGCGTTTCAGGCAGTACAACCGTTTGCCGTGGCCAAACCAGTGTTAGCTATTCCACTACGGCCCAGTCCGGGGTGACGTACACGTGGACCGTGCCTACGGGTGCGAGCATTGTTTCTGGTCAGGGTACCAACGCCATTGTAACAAGTTGGTCAGCCTCTGCTGTTTCGGGCAGTGTCGGATTAACCGTTAGCAACAGTTGCGGTAGCCAATCCGGTTCTACGGCTGTAAATGTCATTGCCGGGCCACAAACACCTGTTGTTAGCGGTAGCAACGCCGTTTGCGCCGGTCAAACCGGGGTTGTTTACTCAACGACTGCGCAAAGCGGTATGACGTATACCTGGACGGTTCCTTCAGGAGTGACCATTTCTTCAGGACAGGGTAGCAACAGCATCACCACAACCTGGGGTGCATCAGCTGTTGCCGGCAATGTGACCGTGGTTGTATCAAACATATGTAATAGCCTTAGTGGCAGCTTGGCGGTCACCGTAAACCCTGCATTTGCAATCGGTACCATCACGGGCCCTGCACAGCTTTGTCCGCCCCAAACCGGTATCACGTATTCCGTTCCAGCTCAAACAGGTGCAAGCTTCACATGGTCAGTTCCTTCCGGTGTGACCATTACTTCCGGGCAGGGAACCAATAGTATTGTTACCAGCTGGTCCTCTACGTCAGTATCCGGGAATGTAAGTGTGAGTGGTTCTTCGGCATGTGGAAACGGAAGCACATCACTTCCCGTATCCGTGTCCGGAGGCTCGCTCGTTGTACAACCTATAACAGGACCTGATTTGTTATGCCGACCGGCAACCGGCGCTGTGTATACGGTTTCGATACAACCTGGCGTCACTTACAATTGGACTGTACCGGCTGGTGTAACCATCACTACGGGTCAGGGTACGAATAGCATTACAACAAGCTGGGGCTCAACAGCACTTTCGGGAAGTGTTTCGGTGGTGCAAAGTTCCAGTTGCGGAAGTGGCACAGCCAGTTTCGCGGTTACATTACGTACCAGTTTGCCTGTATCACCAGGCAACATCACAGGTAACGCGGTGGTTTGTCGGGGCGACCAGTTTGTATACTCGATCCGTAAGGTGAGTACCGCGGATTACTATGTTTGGACACCCGGTGCTGGTATGACCATCAACGGCTCAGCCCTACCTTTCAATACACCCGATACGGCGGTTGTTGTCACCTTTACCACAGCATTCAGTGGGGATAGTCTCCGTGTCAATACTGGGAACTGCAAAGGGGTGGGCGTTACCCCGAAGGCTCTTTTCATTGCACGCGGAACAGCAGCACCAGCAACCCCGGGATTCATTACCGGACAAAACAATGCCTTGTGTGGACCCTCCACGTTCAGTTATAGCATCAATACTACGGTGGCCAATGCTGTGAGTTATACCTGGCGGATCTCTGTAGCGGGAGCCTTAATCAACGGGCAGCCCTCGCCGGTTACTGTACCGGCGTCTACCCCCGGAGTTACGGTTACGTTCCCTGCGAACTTCACAAGCACAGGAACATTGTATGTGCGGTCGAACAACGGTTGTGGTAGCAGTGCTGAACGGAGTTTATCGCTCAAGGCAAAGCCCGATCCCGCCACAGCGATTTTTGGAAAGGACACAGTTTGCCGTAGTACGACCGAGCCCTATTCCGTGACGCCGCGCCAGGGGGTTACAACCTGGACGTGGACTGTTCCCAATTCCGTGACCATCTCATCCGGTCAGAATACGGCCAATGTGAATCTTGCCTTTAACAGTACGACCGGTTCGCGATCAATTCGAGTTACGGCCAAAAATACGTGTGGCTCCAGCACCGCTTTCACGAAAACCGTTCAGGCCGTTGCCTGCTTGAGGATGGCTGAACAACTTGAGCAAAATGGACTCGCTTTGGATGCATACCCCAACCCGGCTAACGATGGATTGTTCGTGTCCATGGAAAGTGAACAGGAAGGGCTGGTCAGCATACGGCTACACGATCTCTCGGGTAGGTTGGTGTATCAGGAGCAGCGGTATATCCACCAAGGTGTATCGCTCGTTCAACTCGACGTTTCCGGTTTCGTCAACGGCATGTATATCCTCTCGGTTCAGGGACAGGAAATCCGTGCTTCCGAACGCATATCAATCAGTCGCTGAGATTAGACTTCTATAGCAGTAAAACGGGGGTGAGCCGCACAGGCCCGCTCCCGTTTTGTTACTTTTGCGCCCATGATTCGCTTGGATGAGCAGCTTGAGTTGAAGGCCTGGAGCCTGATGTGTACGGCGCGTGAAATGACACTTCTTTATGAAGAGAATGCTTCGTTGACCTCCAAATATGTACATGCCACATCACGTGGCCACGAAGCGATACAGCTTGCCATCGGACTTCAACTTCTTGAGCAGGACTACCTGAGTGCCTATTACCGGGACGATAGTATTCTGTTGGGAATCGGCATGAGCCCGTATGAGCTGATGCTCCAACTGCTTTCCAAACGCGATGATCCTTTTTCAGGCGGGAGAACCTATTATTCCCATCCAAGCCTGAACCGGCCCGGAATGCCCAAAATTCCACATCAGAGCTCTGCTACCGGTATGCAGGCCATCCCGGCAACGGGACTGGCCATGGGGATACGATATCTCGACCGGCAGGGCATGCTACCCGACGGAAAAAGCAAACCTGTTGTTGTGTGCTCCATCGGTGATGCTGCCGTAACGGAAGGCGAAGTTGCGGAAGCTTTCCAAATGGCCGCATTAAGGAAATTGCCCATTTTGTTTCTGGTGCAGGACAACGGTTGGGATATTTCTGCCAAGGCTGAGGAAATCCGTGCCATGGATGCCTTTGAATACGCGGCCGGTTTTAAAGGGCTGAAGGCTGCGCGGGTTGATGGCACCGATTTCTATGCCAGCTTCAGTCTGATATCCGATGTTCTGGATGAATTGAGAAATGATGGCGGCCCCTGGTTGATCCATGCCAGTGTGCCTCTGTTGAATCATCATACGTCCGGCGTGCGAAAAGAGTGGTATCGTGATGACCTGGAGTCTGCTGCAGAGCGCGATCCCTGGCCGCGGTTCCGAACCACACTGCAGGAGCGCGGTCATCAATCCGGGGTGTTGCAGCAACTTGAATCGGAGGCCCGGCAACGTGTATTATCAGATTTTTCCCGAGCGAAGTCGGCTGAAGATCCCCGCCCGGAAGATCTTTTTTTACACGCATTCGCCCCAACCCCCATTACAGATGAACAAGGCGAGCGCACACCCGCGGGTGGCGAGCAGAAAGTGATGGTTGATTGTGCCTTGTTCGCTATTCAAGAGCTGATGGCCAAACATCCTGAATGTGTTTTGTACGGACAGGATGTAGGTGCGCGCCTCGGAGGTGTTTTCCGTGAAGCAGC
>JBJTJB010000154.1:0-4712 GCA_046095245.1 Bacteroidota bacterium
ATGTTCCTATGGGCCATACGCCCGGGCAATGGTCAGGATTTGCAAAGAGGAGAATTTTCACAACAAGCAGGGATATCAGATCCTGGCTCGTATGATGCAGGGTACACCTGCTCAGCGTGAAATGGCACAAGATGCCATGAACAGGTGGTGGTGGCCCTCGCTCATGATGTTTGGTCCATCCGACAAGGACTCTCCAAACTCGGCCGACTTGATGAAATGGAAAGTGAAGCTGCACTCAAACGATGACTTGCGCCAAAGGTTCATTGATCGGGTTGTACCTCAGGCAGAGGCCATCGGCCTGCGTATCCCGGATGAAAAACTGAAATGGAATCCCTCAACACGCCACTACGATTTCGGTGAAATCAATTGGGACGAGTTCAATCAGGTCATAAGCGGGAATGGTCCCTGCAACAGACTCCGCCTAAAACAACGTCGGGATGCCCACGCGAACGGGCAATGGGTGCGCGAAGCGGCCATGGCCTATGCCGCCAAACAAAGCCAGCGGACAAAAGCCGCATAAACCTGAACTTTACGCAACCTTGTCTCAATGAGCGAATCGAATAACTGGCCTTCATGGGAAGTCTTTACACAAAAGGCGCAGGGTGCACCGCATGAGCACGCCGGAAATGTGCATGCTCCCGATGCCGAACTGGCCTTGCTGAATGCACGCGATGTGTATTCGCGTCGAAATGAAGCCATCAGTCTGTGGGTTGTACCAAGCGCGTCTATCGTAGCTTCTACGCCGGAAGACGTAGGTCCTTTTTTTGACCCTGCAAACGATAAAATGTATCGTTCCCCCAATTTTTACAAGACTCCTGACGGAATCAAGCAAATCTGATGGGGATGAATCAATCGCTCTTCACCTTTTCTGTCCGTCAGGCTGACTCAGCACTCGTGCTGGCTCAACGGCTTTGCGAATGGTGCGGTCACGGACCTATATTGGAGGAGGATATCGCCTTGAGTAACATGGGGCTGGATCTGATCGGTCAGGCACGCGGTTATTATTCCCATGCGGCAAGCCTGGAAGGGCAAGGGCGTTCCGAAGATGACCTTGCTTTTCATCGGAACGAAAGGGAGTTCATGAATCGTTGTCTGGTAGAGCAACCAAATGGTGATTTTGGCGACACCATGATGAGAGGCTTTTTTTATTCGGCGTTCTCGGCCTTGCAGCACCGCGAACTGCGTTCATCCACCGATGAAACGATTTCCGGAATCGCCCAAAAAGCATGGAAGGAATTGCAATACCATGCCCGCCACACCGGTCAGTGGATTGTGCGCCTTGGCGATGGAACGGAGGAAAGTCACCAGAGGATTCAAGCCTCGTTAACCGAGTTGTGGTCTTTTACCGAGGAATTGTTCGATACGGATCAAATTGATGAGCACCTGGTGTCCGAGCGAATCATTTGTGACATCAGTCTACTGAAGTCCGAGTGGGATGCAATGGTGAATGATGTGCTGAACGCCGCAGGGCTCGTGATTCCTCCCAAAGGATACCGCTCCAAAGGCGGCATGCATGGTGTCCATACCGAGTACCTGGGGCATATGCTTTCCGAGATGCAATACCTGCCAAGGGCCTATCCCGACGCACGTTGGTAGAATTCCGAATGGAAGCCAATATCCAGCCCCGTATCACTGACGAAACGCGTCCGCTTTGGACACTGCTTGATCAGATTCCCGATCCGGAGGTACCTGCCATTTCCATTGTTGAGCTGGGCGTGATTCGTGACGTACAGCGTAACGGGAGTCAGGTTGTGATTGAAATGACGCCGACCTATTCCGGTTGCCCGGCTCTGAAAACCATGGAAGAGGCCGTATTGACCGAATTGCAGGCGAATGGCTACGAGGTAACCATCCGTATCGTGTACAAACCCGCCTGGACTACCGAATGGTTGAGTGAAGCAGCTAAGGCTAAGCTGAAGGCCTATGGTATTGCACCGCCTCCAAGGCTTACTACCAGGAAATTCCATCCGCTGGAACCAGACGAGCCTTCTCGTGTTTCCTGTCCTTTCTGCGACTCGGTCGAAACAAAGCTGACCAGTCAGTTCGGATCAACCGCCTGTAAGGCTCTTTATTTTTGTGATGGCTGCCGGCAACCGTTCGAATTATTCAAGTGCCACTGACCCACGCTCATTGTGCTTGCTTTTTTTCAAGCAGGTTAATGATCGTTCCCAGTTGTTCTGAGATTTTCAGAAGAGGGTCGCTAGGACTTGTGCTCTGCTGTTTCAGTTCGTGCCTGCGCTCCAGCAAGGCTTGACGGAATGCATGGGCATCGATAATACCAATCAGCGACATATGATTCGCATTGTGCACGCTTTGACCGGCTGTTTCAACGCGGATGTTACTCAATTGCAATTTGCGGAGCAATGGCCCTTCGGTGAAGGTGAGGTCCTGGATGTTCTCCAGCGGAATCGTTTTTTCGAACTGAAAAAGAATGCCCCTTTTGAACCTCAGGTTGCGCGAGGTGAGTTCGCACTCCAGTTTTTCGAAGTAGAGTTTGCTGTACCACTGTCCAAGTCCCAATAGCCAGAAGGGGAGAACCACCAATCCAACGATGCTGATGGTTAGAAAAAATGCAACGTACCAGAAGATATAGGTTCTGATGAGTGGGTTGAATGTGACTCGGATGGCTGTGGGATCCTGATTTTCCATTGCAGTGGCGTTGTGAAATGAAGACGCCCTCCGGAGAGGGCGTCTGGGATTAAATGTTTGCGATGATTTCGTCGCCGAACTCCGAGCAGCGGAGTTTGGTGGCCCCTTTCATCAAGCGTTCAAAGTCGTAGGTGACGCGCTTTTTACGGATGCTCCGCTCAAGTCCCCTGACGATGAGTTTTGCCGCCTTGTTCCAGCCCCTGTATTTGAGCATCATCACGGCGGAGAGGATCACCGAGGAAGGATTGACCATGTCTTTTCCCGCATACTTGGGTGCTGTTCCGTGTGTGGCTTCAAAAATGGCATGACCACTCACGTAATTGATATTGGCACCCGGCGCGATTCCGATTCCGCCCACCTGTGCGGCCAGTGCATCGGAAACATAATCACCGTTCAGGTTCAGTGTCGCAATCACATCGTATTCCGAGGGGCGAAGCAGGATCTGTTGTAAAAAGGCATCAGCAATCACATCCTTTACAATCAGTTTTCCGGCAGCCGTTGCATCGCTTTGCGCCTTGTTGGCGGCATCTTCACCCTGCTCGGCTTTAATCCGGTCGTACTGTACCCAGGTGAATACCCGGTCACCGTATTCGCGCTCCGCTAAGGCATAACCCCAATCCTTGAATTTGCCTTCCGTGAACTTCATGATATTGCCCTTGTGCACAAGCGTAAGCGATTTGTGCTTGTATTGGAAAGCATGCTCAAGGGCAGCACGAACCAATCGCTCGGTTCCTTCCTGTGAAACCGGCTTGATTCCGATGGAAGATGTCTGAGGGAAACGGATCTTCTTTACACCCATTTCCTGCTCAAGGAAATCGATGACTTTCTGCACTTCGGGGGTTCCGGCCATGTATTCGATGCCGGCATAGATATCCTCGGTGTTCTCACGGAAAATCGTCATGTTCACAAGGCCGGGTTCTTTTCACAGGGCTGGGACCTCCGCGGAACCAGCGTACCGGACGTACGCAGGCATACAGGTCAAGTTGTTGTCGCAAGGCTACGTTCAGTGAGCGGATTCCGCCGCCGACCGGTGTGGTGAGCGGACCCTTGATCGCCACTTTGTATTCACTGATCAGGTCGAGGGTTTCCTGAGGAAGCCAATTGCCGGTCTTGTTGTATGCCTTTTCACCAGCCAGTACCTCTTTCCAAACAATTTTCTTTTTCCCTCCAAAGGCTTTTTCAACTGCGGCATCGATAACCCTGACCGATGCGGCCCAGATGTCTGGTCCGATTCCATCACCCTCGATGAAGGGGATGATTGGATCGCTTGGAACCTTGAGTTTACCTTTTTTGATGGTGATAGCTGAACCATTCATAATTGAAATATGCCTTTTAAGGTGTGCGAAGGTAATGACTGGCTGCAGGAAATAAAAGCCCCGCGCCGATGCCAAGCTCATGCTCAGTTGGCATTCAGTACCTTCGTGCAGCAAATACAGCACAATGCCACTCATTTCTGCATCCACCCAGGGTGCGGTACGGGTCCTGAAACTCGACCGCCCTGAAAAATTCAACAGCTTCAACCGGGAAATGGCCCTCACGCTGCAAGCGGAACTCGATTTGGCAGCCCACGACGATGGCATCCGTGCGATATTGCTCACCGCTTCCGGCAAGGCGTTTTGTGCCGGACAGGATTTATCTGAGGCGATAGCGCCCGATGGACCCGGTATCCGCAAAATCGTAGCGGAGCATTATAATCCGATCATCCGGAAACTCAGGGCAATTGAAAAACCCGTTGTGTGCGCAGTGAATGGAGTGGCTGCAGGTGCAGGGGCAAGTTTGGCACTCGCCTGCGATATCGTTGTTGCATCCAAGTCCGCTGCGTTCATACAGGCCTTCTCCAAAATCGGCCTGATCCCGGATAGCGGAGCTACGTTTCTTCTTCCTCGGATTGTTGGATTCCACCGTGCTGCCGCATTGATGATGACCGCCGAAAAGGTCACCGCGGAAGAGGCGCTGCAAATTGGCTTGGTGTTCAAGGTGTATGAAGACGAGAGTTTTGCCGTGGAAGCACTACGCTTTGCCGAGGGACTAGCAGCAATGCCCACGCGGGGCCTGGGACTGAC
>JBJTJB010000155.1:0-4152 GCA_046095245.1 Bacteroidota bacterium
TGTTCAACCCGTACCCTACCCTACCCGAATTGATCCGCACATGAGCACCCGAACTGAAGAATTGACCACGACCGAAACCGCAGCCAAACTTGGGCTATTACCCCAGGAATTCGAACAAATCTGCTCCATCCTGGGCCGCACCCCGAATTTCACCGAGCTGAGTATCTATTCAGTGATGTGGTCGGAGCACTGTTCATACAAAAACTCGATTGTGTGGCTCAAAACGCTTCCGAAAGATGGTCCGCATATGCTGGCCAAAGCCGGCGAAGAAAACGCTGGTCTGGTTGCAATCGGAGACGGATTGGCCTGTGCCTTCAAAATCGAATCACACAATCACCCTTCTGCTATTGAGCCTTATCAGGGGGCTGCTACCGGTGTTGGAGGAATCAACCGCGATATTTTCACCATGGGGGCCCGCCCTATCGCGCAGCTGAATTCGCTGCGCTTTGGAAATCCTGCGCTTGAGCGTACCCGCTGGTTGATGCGCGGTGTTGTAAAAGGAATCGGTGATTATGGAAATGCATTCGGGATTCCGACTGTCGGAGGAGAGGTTTTCTTTGATGATTCATTCAACGTGAACATCCTGGTGAATGCCATGTCAGTTGGTATTGTGCGCGAAGGGGAAACCGTTTCCGCCATATCGAAAGGCACCGGAAACCCGGTTTACATTGTGGGATCATCCACCGGAAAGGATGGCATACACGGCGCGACCTTCGCTTCAGGCGATTTGCACGAAGATTCACACGAGGACCTTCCATCGGTACAGGTAGGCGATCCCTTCATGGAAAAGCTGCTCCTAGAAGCTACGCTCGAAATCATCCGCACGGGTGCCGTGGTCGGTATGCAGGATATGGGCGCAGCCGGAATCATCTGTTCAACCAGCGAGATGTCGGCCAAGGGCCAACATGGTATGGAAATCTGGCTCGACAAAGTTCCAACGCGTCAGGCCAATATGAAAGGATGGGAAATCCTCCTGAGCGAATCACAGGAACGGATGCTGGTTGTGGTGGAAAAGGGTCGTGAGGAAGAAGTAGAACAGATTTTCGCGAAATGGGACCTGAACTGTACACAGATCGGTGAAGTCACCACGGGCGATCGTCTGCGTTTCCACATGCACGGTGAATTGCTTGCTGATGTACCGGCCGAGTCGCTCGTGTTGGGCGGAGGTGCGCCGGTGTACCAGCGCGAATACCGCGAGCCTGCATACATGAAACTGAACCGGGCATTCAATGCGGATGCGATTGCCCAGCCACAGGATCTCAAATCAGCGATGCAACACCTGGCAAGTCATCCGAATATCGCATCCAAGCGTTGGATCTACACCCAGTACGATTCGATGGTGGGAACGGTGAATATGAGTACGAATAAACCCAGCGACGCTGCAGTGGTGGATGTGCGCGGAACCGACAAGGCCCTTGCACTCACTGTCGACTGCAACTCGCGCTATGTGTATGGCGACCCCGAGCAGGGATGTGCCATTGCAGTTGCCGAAGCAGCACGCAACATCGTATGCAGCGGTGGAGAGCCATCAGCCGTCACGAACTGCCTGAACTTTGGCAATCCGTACAACCCGGAGGTTTACTGGCAATTCGTCCATGCAATCAAAGGGATGTCGGCCGCATGCCTGAAATTCCAAACGCCTGTTACCGGTGGCAATGTGAGCTTTTACAACCAGTCGAAATCCGAACAGGGTGAAGTACCGGTCTTTCCTACACCGACAATCGGCATGGTAGGTCTCTTGCCGGACAAGACTCTTCGCATGACACTCGACTTCAAATCGGAAGGTGACAGTATCTTCCTGATCGGAAGTGCACAGAACGACCTGGGCTCATCGGAATACCTGTATTCCTTCCACGGAGTGAAAAACAGCCCTGCGCCCGGACTCGACCTCGATGAGGAATTGCGGGTTCAACAGGTGGTGTCCGAACTGATCCGAAATGGTCTTGTAACAAGCGCGCACGATGTTTCGGACGGTGGCCTGTTTATAACCCTGCTTGAATCGGGCATGCCGCGAGGACTTGGATTCAGAATCGATACCGACGAGGATTTCCGCAAGGATGCCTACCTGTTTGGAGAATCACAGAGCCGTGTAGTTGTTTCCGTTAAACCGGAACAGCTTGATGCTTTTGTGGAACTGTTGGCTGAAAGCGATGTGGATTTCACCAATCTCGGAGAGGTTGTTGGTGACTCAATCATCATTGATGGAATCGACTACGGCCATGTTCGCGAATTCGGATTGTCGTACGACAACGCAATCGGAACCTTGATGCAGGATCACTGATCCTTCCGGATTAATTCTTCTTTTTCGTGCATGGAAGCCTTGTGGCGGGGCCAAACGATCCCGTAATAATAGGCTACCATCAAAAGGCCCATGGCAAAAAACACGATCGCTGCGGGTCGAAGTCCGTCATCAAAATAAAACTCGCCGATCATCCAAACGGTATTGGCACAAATCCAGCATACCACTGCGAGATTATGGGCCAACTCGGCGGCCGAGTTGCGGTGTAGCCAGGTGATGTGCAGGGCTACGGCAATGGTGGGAAAAATCATGATCAAGCCTGCTGTTTTGAAATCGGACACCCAACAGGTGTCTTTCAGCAACCACAACACGATGTGGAAGTTCTCATAGGCTCGGAATCGACCGGGTTTCATGGGTTCAAAAGTACAGCAAAGGACGAATCTTGCTCACGCCGGCATGATTACCTTTGATGCATGATCCGGAAAATCGGAAAGATCCTACTTAGGGCACTCGCGGCCTTCATCATACTCAGCATGTTGAGTACCCTGGTTTTTCGCTTCGTTCCTGTTCCGGCTACACCCCTCATGCTGATTCGTGCCATGGAGCGCGAAGATGGCAGGATGGATTACGACTGGGTGCCAATCGAAGAGATTTCTCCCCAATTACCCAAGGCAGTCATCGCCGCGGAAGACCAGAAATTCGAATCGCATCATGGTTTCGATCTCGAGGCGATCGAGAAGGCCATGCAATACAACGAAAAGCACAAAGGAAAACGTGTGAAAGGGGCATCAACCATTTCACAGCAAACAGCAAAAAACCTTTTCTTGTGGCCGGGACGTAGCTGGATCCGAAAAGGCCTGGAGGTTTATTTCACATTCCTGATCGAATTGCTGTGGAGCAAGGATCGGATCATGGAAGTCTACCTGAACATCATTGAATTCGGACCAGGGGTGTACGGAGCTGAAGCCGCTGCACGCTACCATTTCGATAAAACGGCTCTCAAACTGAACAAACGTGAGTCGGCAAGCCTTGCAGCAGTACTCCCCAATCCAATTCGCTGGTCGGCATCAAAACCGACAACGTACATTGTACGCAAGCGAAATCGGATCATGATTTTCATGGACCGAATTGATCGGCAGCAGAAAAATGCAAAGTGACGTTTACTACATGCCGACAACGAATCCGGTTCGGAACACCGGATTGTCGTAGGGAGAATAGGAGTCCTCAAGCACATTGTACAGAACACTGATCATCACAGCCGAACGTTGTCCGATTGGCGCCAGATAGCCACCACCAACAAAAAGGCTGCTGATATTCCTCCGCTCCAGCTTGGTGTATAAGAGATCGGGTACTTCCGCATTCAATAATTCGTACTCGGTGTAAAGCATGATGCTCTCATGCACACGATACTGAGCGAACAATCGCCCACCATAGGTTTCCGTCGTGAATTTCAACTGTGGATTGCGGCGATCACTGAAGTAGGAATAACTGGGCCCGAGTCCCACGCCAAGCTTATCATTCAGTCGGACTCCGACCAGGGGAGCCACCTGAATGAAGGTGAGGCTTCCGAAACTGAGACCGACATTGCCTCCAAAAAACAACCTGTCGCGCAAAGGAATGGAGGCTGGTGAAGGATTTGGGACAGTACGAACAGGCTCTTGTCCGAACCCGAGGGTGAGCTGCAGGAGTAGCACTGAAAACAGGATGCGGAAGGTGTTCATGATGCAATGGCTGTTTCAAATGTACTACATTCACGGCACCATTCGTACACCACACCCATGCCATCGCATCCACTAAACCTGCTTATTACCGGAGCATCATCGGGCGTGGGCTTTGCAACGGCCCTGCATCTCGCCGATCACCCCGAAAACAGGGTCTTTGCGCTGGCCCGGTCCGCGCAAAGACTTCAAGAA
>JBJTJB010000156.1:0-2844 GCA_046095245.1 Bacteroidota bacterium
CAATAAAGAGTGCGTTCCGTTTACACGATGGACACCTGATTGAAGGGGTGTTGATACCCACCGACACGCGAATGACAGCATGTGTCAGTTCACAGGTCGGTTGTAGCCTCACCTGTAAGTTTTGTGCAACAGGCAAACTCGATCGCTTGCGTAACCTTGAGTTCGACGAGATTTTCGACCAGGTGGCGATCATTCGTGAGCAGGCTGCACAACACTATGATATCCCGCTTAGTAACGTGGTGTATATGGGAATGGGCGAGCCCTTGCTGAATTACGCCAATGTGCTGAAGTCGATCGATTATATCACCTCCCCTCAGGGATTACACATGGCTCCTCGGCGTATCACGGTCAGCACGGCCGGAATCGCCAAAATGATCAAGAAACTGGGCGATGACCAGGTGAAGTTCAACCTGGCCTTATCTCTTCATGCTGCAAACGATGCCAAACGCGATCGCATCATGCCGATAAACGAAAGCAATAACCTGGCCGTATTGGAAGACTCCCTGAATTATTTCTACGAAAAGACCGGAACCCGGGTTACTTTGGAATACATCGTGTTCAATAAATTCAATGATTCGCGTGATGATGCCCGAGAACTTGCCGCATTCGCCAGGCGGGTTGTCAGTAAAATAAACCTGATTGAGTATAATCCGATTGATGGCGGTGAGTTCGAGCGGACCAGCGACGATCGCGTCAATGCGTTTATGAACGAATTGTGGCTGAATGGTCTGGTGGTGAACTTGCGTCGCAGCCGGGGGAAGGACATTGATGCAGCCTGCGGTCAGCTTGCCAATAAATCGGTCGGATGATGGGGTCAATGGACTCTTCATCTGCACCTTTTGATGTTCGCCTAAGCGCAATCTATGTATATCCGATCAAGTCACTCGATCGGATGGAGTTGAGCACAGTAAGGCTTGGTCCCGGCAACTCCCTGTTGAATGATCGACGATTTGCCATCATGAATAGCGATGGCATTCTGGTGAATGGGAAACGGAACCCGCTCGTGCACAGCTTACGATGTCACTTTGATTCCGATTTGTCATCTGTAGCGATTCGTTCGGAGCTGAATGGTGACAGCGGAGAATTCGAATTGAAGGTCGATAACGGTCGCCTCAATGCTTTTCTAAGCACCCATTTCGGTGAGCAGGTGGTGTTGAAGGAAGATATCAATGGCCTCTTGCTGGATGACCCTGAAGATTCTGCAATCACGCTTATTTCCGAGGAAACCCTCAGAGCGATTGCAGAGTGGTATCAGCTCCCGGCTATGGATGAGGTTACACGTCGTATACGGCCTAATCTGGTGTTGAAGGGTTTTTCTGCCTTTGGGGAGGATACCCTTGCACTTGAGCCGGAAGGGGGGTGTGTGTTCCGGCTAGGTTCACTTTCCTGGCGTGTGATGAAAACCTGCCCACGCTGTGTTGTTCCCTCCCGTGATCCCGATACGGCCGCTGTTCTGACCGGATTCCAGAAAACATTCGTGGGGAACAGATCGGCTTATCCTTATGCTTCACAGCTTGCGCAGGCCACAGGTCATTTGTATCATGCTTCGGTGTGTTGTATTCCGGCACATCGGAACGGAACTGTGGGTAGCCTCGCAGTAGGTGATGTATTTTCAACGGAACATTAGCGCCTTTCCATCCAGGCTTTCACATACTTACCCAGAATATCGAATTCAAGGTTCACCAAATTCCCTGCGCGAAGATTCTTAAAGGTGGTGTGCTCCCAGGTATAAGGAATAATTGCAACCGAAAACTGGCCAGGGCCTGAATCGACAACGGTGAGGCTTACGCCATTGATTGAAATTGAGCCTTTGGCGACAGTCAGATGTCCGCTTGAAGGATCAAAGCTGAATTGAAACAGCCAGCTTCCATTCTCTTCCGTCACCTTTTCGCATGTTGCAGTCAAATCCACATGCCCTTGAACAATGTGTCCATCAAACCGACCATCAACCGCAACACATCGTTCAAGGTTCACCTGCCCCCCTGCTTTCCAGGAACCCAAGGTTGTTTTCCGCAACGTTTCCGCTATTGCGGTAACCACATAGCCTTCAGGCCTGAAGCCCGTCACCGTAAGGCAAACGCCATCGTGGGCGACACTTTGGTCCTCTTTTAACTCCTCGGTGATTGCCGATTCGATAATGAAAGTGCGATTGCCATGTTCTTCGGCCACAGCCACTACGGTCCCAAGGCACTCGATGATTCCGGTAAACATGCTTCAAAGGTACATCAAGGAATACGTTTGACTCAAGCCGGATGCCCGTTCATGCCTATTTTTACATCAAACACTACGTTATGCCCATTGGTTTTCGTTTGCTATTCGCTTTGCTTGCCGCATGCGGCTCGCTTATGGCCCAACCCCAGAAAAAAAATCTCACCATTGAAGATGCGGTCTTGAAACAACGCAGCACGCTCGCTCCGAAGCGTTTGCCCGGTTTGCAGTGGGGTCACTCAGGCGATGTCTTTTCGTACACAGAAGCGGCCGCCGGAGATGAGTGGTTGATGGAGGGGCGGCCCGGGAACAAATCCCGAACCCGATTATTTGCGCTATCGAACCTGAACGTGTTGCTGCGTACCGCGGGATCAGATACACTTGCCAAATGGCCGGCTATCTTTTGGAAAGGGAATACATCCCTTCAGTTTGAGGCAGGGGGCAAGACGCGACTGCTTGATGTCAAATCGGGGGTACTGCGTGTTGTGCCAACGGCAGATCTGCCAACGGGTGCCGAGCACACGGAGTCTTCCACGGGCGATCCAATTGCATTTGTTAAGGATTACAACATCATGGTCGTTGCTCCCGGAGAAACTGCCCGGCTGGTAACGACAGATGGAAGTCGCAATGTGTTGT
>JBJTJB010000157.1:0-1044 GCA_046095245.1 Bacteroidota bacterium
GAGGAACTGTTTCGCCCTCCTTACGGCTGGATATTCCGAAAGCTGGGTGGTATTCCCGTAAACCGTAGTATGCGTTCTGATTTAGTACAACAGGTGACCGATTGGTTCCGCCAAAAACCGGATACGATTCTCGCCTTGGCGCCCGAAGGAACCCGTACACCCGGAGGAGCCTGGAAAACCGGGTTTTACCACATGGCATTTCAAAGCGGTGTGCCGATCGTGTTCTGCTCCATTGATTACCCCAGCAGGGAGGTCATCCTGCATACTCCTTTTACTCCCAGCGGAGATTACCGGGCCGATGTTCCCAAAATGATGACCTTTTTCAACGGAAAGATGGGGAAGCATCGCGGTATATTACCGATGGTAGAAGGTGATTGAGAAAATCCCTTGCAATAGCCGGTCAGATTCCGGCAATCAGGGGGGCAAGCGCAGCATTCACATGCGTTTCAATCCGCTTCAGCGGATCAGAATTATCCGCCTTTCCAAACGTGCGACCGGTTATGCATTCGTACAACTCAATATACCGGCAACTGACTGCATCAACAAACTCATCGGTGAAGCGTGGAACCTGCTGGCCTTCCAAGCCCTGAAATCCATTTTCAATCAGCCATTGGCGTAGGAACTCCTTGCTCAACTGTTTTTGAGGCTCTCCCCGCTCCTGCCGTTCTTCGTATCCCTCCCGATAAATATAGCGCGATGAATCCGGAGTGTGGATTTCATCCATGACATAGATGCGGTTGTTCGAAAACCCAAACTCATACTTGGTATCGACGAGTATGAGTCCTTTTTCAGCAGCCATTTCGCTTCCGCGCTTGTACAATGCCCGGGTATATGCTTCAAACTGGCGGTATTCCGGCTCAGGCACAAAACCCCTGGCAATGATATCGGCTGCGGAGATATCTTCATCGTGCCCCTTGTCACTTTTGGTTGTCGGTGTGATGATGGGCTCGGGGAATGGATCGTTTTCGCGAAGTCCATCGGGCATTTCAACACCGCAAATCAGGCGATTGCCATCACGGTATTCCCTCCACGCATGACCGGAAA
>JBJTJB010000158.1:0-1364 GCA_046095245.1 Bacteroidota bacterium
TTTCCTCATAGCGCAATCCGTCAAAATAGCGAAGTTGACAATCGAGTCGCTGTTTTGGCGGGATGGTCAGAATGGGCTGCTGCAACCGGTACTCAAGTTTATTCGCGTCCATGGAATCATGCTCCATAAGCTTTGAAGCCAATTCTTTTTCGACATCTACCAGGGGAAGGAAAAAACGTCGTCGTTTCTGACGAAGGAATGCCAGACACTCATTGGTGGCGATCCGGTAAATCCAGGTAAACAGCTGACTGTCCTCGCGGAATCCATCCAGGTTGTGCCATACCTTGATGAAGGTGTTTTGTACAAGATCATTGGTGTCGTCGTGGTCGATGACCATACGGCGAACAAGCTGATAAACCCGTTCGGTATGGGATTCAACAATCAACCGGAATGCGTAATGCCTGTTTTTCCCGTCCTCCGAATGGAAGAGCTCAATCAACTCATGGTCGCTGTACGTACTCATACCGGGCGGTGGTTAGAGGACGCAAAGCGGTTGAGGTTTATTTTGCCTACTAAAAAAAATTATACGGTTACAGCTTTCCGTTTCAAAGCCTCTTGTGCAGCCCGGACGATGTGTTCCGCTTCCAGTCCATATTTCCGCATCAGTTGGTCGGGTGTGCCACTTTCCCCGAAGGTGTCGTTCACAGCGACAAATTCCTGCGGTGCAGGGTGGTGGCGGGCTGTGAGTTGGGCAATGGCATCACCAAGGCCACCAATCCGGTTGTGTTCTTCGGCAGTAACAATGCATCCTGTTTTTTTAACAGAGTGTAATATCGCTTCAGAATCGAGTGGCTTAATGGTGTGGATATTGATTATTTCGGCAGATATCCCCATTTCAGCAAGTTGTGAGCAAGCTTCAAGGGCTTTCCACACGAGATGACCGGTGGCGAATATGCTGACATCGCTGCCCTCGCGCAAGTGTACAGCCTTTCCAATGATAAAAGGGCTATCCACTGCAGTAAAGTTCGGAACTGCAGGACGTCCGAATCGAAGGTAAACCGGCCCATGGTGCTGAGCGATGGCCAGTGTTGCATTCCTGGTTTGATTGAAATCACAGGGATTGATGACCACCATGCCGGGTAGCATGCGCATCATTCCGATGTCCTCGAGGATCTGGTGTGTTGCACCATCTTCACCCAGGGTGATTCCGGCATGGCTGGCGCAAATCTTGACGTTCTTATCGGAGTAGGCTATCGACTGCCGAATCTGATCGTAAACGCGCCCGGTACTGAAGTTGGCAAAGGTCCCAGTGAAGGCAATGAGGCCGCCGATGCTCATGCCGGCAGCTATTCCCATCATGTTGGCTTCTGCAATTCCCGTTTGGAAAAAGCGATTTGGAAACGCCTTGGCAAATGCATCCATTT
>JBJTJB010000159.1:0-3208 GCA_046095245.1 Bacteroidota bacterium
GTTTTTTGTTCCGTTGAAAATGATATTCTCCATTTTCTCACTGCGGAGCATACGTGTTTTTTGCTCACCGAGCACCCAGCGCATGGCATCCACAACGTTTGATTTTCCGGAACCATTCGGACCCACGATGGCGGTAACACCTTCATCGAAATGGATGATTACCTTATCTCCAAAACTTTTAAAACCTTTGATTTCAAGTGATTTCAGTCGCATTGCATCTCACTGTTAATTAAGACAAGAAAGCCCGCCTCAAGGGACGAGCCAATGAATAGTACACCTTTGGTTTAAGGGTGTCGCTTTGGGGCACGCAAGTTAACAAAGCAAGGCCGAATTCGGCATAGATTCACACCTCTTTGTGCGATTAGAGTTTTTAACATGTCCATTTGGATTGTGGAAAACCCGGTACATTTATCCGCATGGAGTTTAAGACACTCGTTTACATCATTGTCGGTTTGGCCTGGTTGCTGTCGAAATTGCTTCAGAACCAGCGGTCACCGATGAAAATGCCTATGCCCTCCTCCGATCAGCGATCCGAGAATATTCCGGTGCCCGGCCCCGTTGCCCGGCCAGCCGCCCGCAAGGTGAGCCGAACCCCTTTGATTAGGCCCTCCGCAGAAAAATCGAAGACTTCCCACAGACCTGATTATGATTTACCGGAGGCTTACTCGTATGAAATAGCAGGCGCAAAGCAATTCGATGCTGGGATGATCAATGATCCTGCGGAAAGCAATTCGGTGGCAGGAACGGCAGAACCCTCCAGAGCTGCACGAATCGCTGAAGAAGTTAGCAACGGAACGATTGACTTGAAGAAAACTTTCTTAATCAATGAGTTACTAAACAGAAAGTATACTTGAACCGGCACGAGATGTTAATAACTCGCCGTCAAAAATCAGTGCTTTTTGAAATTCAAATCATTTGTTTCTACTTTTAGCCCTTCTGAAAATTAACCGAACCTTAACCACATTTCACTCTTTTTACACCGACACAAACCAAACTCTATGATAAGGAATGCCTACACCACACTGCTGATTGTGATCATGGCCGTGACTGGAGCATTCGCACAGACCGGTGCGATTCGCGGAAAGATCATGGACAAAACCACCAAGGAGCCCTTGCCATTCGCCTCTGTAGTTGCGGAGATGAACGGCACCCAGGTTGGAGGTTCACAGTCTGATTTCAATGGAGAATACACCATCAAGCCACTGCAACCGGGTAGTTACACGGTGAAGGTGAGTTATGTCGGTTACACGGATTATGTCATCACCGGCGTTGTTGTAGCAAACGACAAAATCACTTTCTGGGACATCAATATGGCCTCAAAAGCCATCGAAACCAAGGAGGTAGTTGTGGAATCTTACAAGGTTCCTCTGATTGATAAAGGTAATACAACTGTAGGTGCGACCCTGACCCGTGAGGAAATCCAGGCCGCACCAACCCGGGATGTCCGGTCTGTGGCTTCCCAAGCTGCCGGTGTTTTCCAAAAAGATGATGGCGATGCACTTAACGTGCGCGGTTCGCGCGACAATGCCACCGATTATTATGTGGATGGTATTCGTATCCGAGGTAGTTCAGCTCTTCCTCAGGCAGGTGTCGAGCAGGTGACAACCATCGTTGGTGGTACACCTGCTCAATATGGCGATGTAACAGGCGGTATCATCAGTATCACCACTCGCGGTCCATCAAAAGAGTTTTCGGGCGGTCTTGAAGTAGTAACGAGCGAAGTGCTTGACAAGTTCGGTTACAACCTGGTTTCAGGTAACCTCTCCGGACCGATTTTGAAGCGTGAAATGGCCAACGGAGCCAGCCGCCCTGTACTTGGATTCTTTATCAGCGGTGAATATCAAAGTGACAAGGATCCCGATCCATCTGCCATTGGAATGTACAGGCTGAAAGACGAATACTACCAGGAATTGTCACAAAATCCTGTGCGCCCCTTCCAGACTGTCGGTGGATTCGGTTTCGACAACAATGCTGCTTTCTACACTTCGGACAATTTCGAAAAGGTCGCCAATAAGAACAATGTAGATCAGCAGGCGCTGCGTTTCACGGGTAAGATCGATTTTCAACCCCTCGAGAACACCAACTTCACCTTGGGTGGTACCTATAACCGCAACGACCGGACATCTTTTTCGATCAACCGTTCGATGTACAATTTCGAAGAGAACCCCGAAATCATCGACACAGATTACCGGATTTTCGGACGTTTTACGCAGCGAATCGCTTCAACGTATAAATCAACTGAAGGCGAATCGGCCTCTGCGTTCCGCAATGTGTATTTTACACTGCAGGCCGAGTACAACAAAAGCACGTCCCGCAACCAAGACCCCATTCATCAGGACAACCTCTGGAATTACGGGTTTCTCGGCAAGTTCAAAAACAATCGCGTAAAAACGTTCTTCCCCACTGCTATCGAGAATGATTTCCTGATTCTGACACCGTTCTACCAGGATAACTTCACCTATGAGCCTGCAGGATTGAATCCGCTGAGTGAGGCCTATTCAACCACTGCATACAATTTTTATCAGGCTGCAACCGGAAGCAATACATTCAATAATGTGAACGTTATCCGCGGTCCGGGTGGATTGAGGAATGGCGATGGAACCCAGAGTGTTATGGCTATTTGGGAATCGATCGGTAACGGCCGCAATACGTTCCAGGATTTGAATGCTGAGCAGTATCGTGTAACCCTGAGTGGTAACGCTGACATCAAGAAGCACGCCATCCAGGTTGGATTTGAATTTGAACAGCGTGTTGACCGTTCTTATGGTGTAGCACCCCGCAGCCTCTGGACATTCGGTCGCCTATACGCGAATGATCTGAACAAACTTCTGCTGGTTGACCAAAGCAATTTGCTTAGTTCCGATACCAACTTCGTGGATTTGACGGTGACCAACGATTACGCTACTGGATATGTTCCCCAAACAGACGCGGATGGCACCATCATCAATGGGTTTTATGAGAATATCCGTTCAAGTCTGGGAATTGCCAATAACGAATATGTCGATTTCGATGCATTGGATCCTTCCCAGTTAGATATCGGTATGTTCACTCCGGATGAATTGATCGTGAACAACCTGGTTGGTTATTACGGGTACGACTACACCGGCCAGATCAGCAATAGCAAGGCCACCTTCAAGGACTTCTTTACCAAGAAGGAGAACGGAGTCTTTACGCGTGAAATCGATGCCTTCCGTCCAACCTACATGTC
>JBJTJB010000160.1:0-5595 GCA_046095245.1 Bacteroidota bacterium
GACCTGGAGGCCGCATACGACATGCACCGCCGCTACTGGAGAGCAAGCGGCGATAGCCTTCGCCTGGCAAAAGCTGAAACACGCTATGCAGAAATCAAGGAGCGACAAAAAAGCATGAAACAACGGATGCCTTTTCTCTTCCGCCGGTGATGGCACGTGCATTCAAGCTGCTGCTGCTTTGGCTGGCAATCGGTACGGTGATCTGGCTGGCATTCAATTACCGGATGGTAGCCTATGGTTTAATGCAATTGAAGGGGCAGGTGCATGTGATTCGATGCGCACAACCCATTGATGAAGTACTGAACGATCCGAATTTCCCCGATAGCCTAAAGCACAACCTCCGTCGGCTGGATTCCTTCCGTCGTTTCGCCATCGACAGCCTCGGGTTGACGGATCATGGTCAGTACCAAAAACTATACGATCAGGGAGGAAAACCGGTCTTGTGGGTAATCACGGCTTCAGCACCCTTTCGGCTTGAAGCCTACACCTGGTCTTTCCCATTCCTGGGTGAGTTGGAGTACAAGGGTTTCTTTGATGAATCAAGGGCAAGCGAGGAACGGGAAGAGCTGCTGGGAAAGGGCCTCGACGTTGGCTGGGGAACTGCCGGAGCATGGAGCACACTGGGCTGGTTTAACGACCCGCTTTTGTCCGGAATGCTCGATCGCAGTGAAGGCGCATTCGCCGAACTGATCATCCACGAAATGAGCCACGGAACCGTATTTATCCCGGGCGATACCGAGGCAAGTGAGAACCTGGCCACCTTTATCGGAGAGGAAGGAGCCCTGCGCTATTTGCGGAATCGATACGGGATGGGATCAAATCAGGAGGAGTCATACACGCAGGAGCGGGAAGATGAAGAACGCGTCGGGTTGTTCATGCAGCGCAGTGCCGATGAGCTTGATAGCCTTTACAGACAACTCCCGGAAAATGCCTCGATTGCAGAAAAACGCGAGGCGAAACGGCAAGCCTTCAACCGGATTTCTGCAGCGTTTGATGCGCTCGAACTGAACCAACCGGAGCGATACGGGCGTTTGCGCAAAAAGTTAAGCGAAGCCAACAACACCGTAGTGCTGTCGTATGTCCGTTACCGTTCGGGGCAACAGGACTTGGCGCAGGAGCTGGAACGTAGGGGTGGAAACCTGAGGGAAGTGATCGATAGTCTGGCGAAAGCCCACTGACATACGGCGCAATAGACTGATAACCTGAATATTAGATCGGAAATGCTTGGGTTCAAATAATCCCTATTTTTGTCGGCTATCAACGAAAAAAACGCATGGCCATCACCAAGATTTCGAAGAAGACGAAGGCTGCCAAAGTGCAGAAAGCGCAACCCCTGATTTTCGTGATTGAAGACGACAAACTCCAGCTGGAGTTGTTGAAGGATCACCTTGAATCCACTACCACCGGATGTGAAATCCGCACCTTCCCCACCGGAGAGGAGTGCATCGCTAAAATGGGAAAAACACAACCCGTCATGGCCTTTGTCGATTATTACCTGAATTCGAAAGTGAAAACCGCCATGAACGGCGATAAGGTTGCCGCCCGCTTGAAAAAGGTGGTTCCCAAGTGTGAAATCATCATCATGTCGGACGATGACCGCGTTGGAATCATCAACAAGGCCTTATTGGCCAAGCCCGATAAGTTCATTCGCAAGGGTGCACAAAGTTTGGCACTGGCAAGCGCGAAAGTGCAGGAAACCCTGAATCCTTTTGATGCGATGATCAGCCGCCTTGATCAGGCTGCCAAAATCATGAGTCTCGACAAGGATGTATACCAGATTGTAAAGACCCCGAGTAAACTGGTTGAAGTGAGTCTGCCGATCAAAATGGACGACGGCAGTATCCGCGTCTTTGAAGGCTATCGCGTCATCCACTCCACCGCACTCGGACCGAGCAAAGGCGGTATTCGCTATCACCCTCAAGTTGATGAGCATGAAGTGAAAGCACTGGCCGCATGGATGACCTTCAAGTGTGCCATTGCCGATATTCCATACGGTGGTGCTAAGGGCGGTATCACCTGCGACCCCAAAACGATGAGTGTAGGCGAAATCGAGCGCCTTACGCGTGCATATACCGCAGCTATGGCCGATATTTTCGGCGTCGACAAGGACATTCCTGCTCCCGATGTGAATACCAGCGGACGCGAACTGGCCTGGATTGTGGACGAATACTCCAAAGTGAACGGAGGATTTACTCCCGGAGTGGTAACCGGTAAGCCCTTGCACCTGGGCGGTTCGCAGGGACGCGTAGAAGCTACAGGTCGCGGCGTATGCACTGCTGCCCTGGAGGCCTTGACCAAGCTGAAGCTCAACCCGAAGAAAATGAAAGCCGCCGTGCAGGGATTCGGAAACGTCGGATCAATCACGGCCAAGCACTTCGAAACAAACGGCATTACAGTAGTTGCTATATCTGACCACACCGGCGCCTTCTTCAATCCCAAAGGAATCGACATCGCCAAGGCCATGGAGTATTGTGCCAAGAATGGTGGCGTTCTGAAGGGTTTCAAGGGCGCCAGTCCGATCAAGCCCCAAGAATTGCTCGAGCTGAATGTCGATATCCTCGCTCCCTGTGCTCTTGAAAACCAGATCACGATGGAAAACGCATCGCGCATCAAGGCCAAGTTGATCGTAGAGGGCGCCAACGGACCGACCTCCGCCGGAGCCGATGAGGTGTTGAACAAGAAAGGTGTTGTCATCATTCCGGACATCCTGGCAAACGGAGGTGGTGTAACTGTGTCGTACTTCGAGTGGGTTCAGAACCGTACGGGCTACTATTACAGCGAAGAGGAGATCAACCGCCGTGCCGACCGCTGGATGCGCCAGGCGTTCCAGAACGTATGGAATGTTGCACAGAAACACAAGGTGTCCATGCGTATCGCCGCATACATCTTCGCCCTGGGCAAAGTAGCCACCGCGATCCACTCACGTGGTCACTATTGATCCGCGTTAACCGATAATCCGCCCCCATGCGCCTCCACAAGGAAGGAACTCCCTCCATTGCCATCGTTCTCACCGTTGCGGCGGTCATGAACTTCGCCGCCTTTCATTTCGCTCCCGATTTGCTGTGGTTGCGGATTGCCGTTGGCGTATTGAGTGCGGCGCTGGTTTACCTGATCCTGCAATTTTTCCGCGTACCGGCCCGCACACAAACCCTGGACGAGCGCCTGATCATCGCCCCCTGCGACGGCAAAGTGGTTGTCATCGAAAACACCGTCGAAAACGAATACTTCAAAGACAAACGCCTGCAGGTCTCGATTTTCATGTCGCCCCTGAATGTGCACGTGAACTGGTATCCGATTTCGGGCAAGGTGAATTACCTGCGCTACCACGAGGGGAAATACCTGGTGGCCTGGCACCCCAAGGCATCCAGCGAAAACGAACGCACCACGGTGGTGATCGGAAAAGAGAACCGGTTTGAGATCCTGGTTCGACAAATTGCCGGAGCACTCGCTCGCCGGATCGTATACTATCCGCACCAAGGCGATGTCATCCGCCAAGGCTCGGAATTGGGCTTTATTAAGTTCGGATCGCGGGTGGATTTGTTCTTACCCGTGGGCACAAAACTGCACGTGCAAATCGGTCAGAAGACCACCGGTGGTGTAACAGTAATCGGCGAAGTGCCGGCCTGATTTTCAGGGGTTGACCTGAAGTAATCCAAGGTCGGTAAACAACACACTGAGGATACACCTGTACAGGACGTGATTCTCCCCAGCCCCATCGGCGCGCAAGGCTGTGTTGGACGCTTGGATTTGCTCCGCAGTCAGAATGTATAGAGCTGATTCAGATCCGGAAACGGCCTGATCGGAAGGAGCTGAAAGCACAGCCTCATCGGACTCTGCCGCAATCAGGTTGTTTTTTGCAGGCACCGCGGTTGTTGCATTTGTGGCACGATAAAACAAGCGCTGAGTTCTGCTTTCTTGGCTATTGCCTCGCAAAAGGACTTCAAGGTTCTGGTCTGCTACAGGATATTCCGTTTCGAGGCTCAACATTCGATCTTCGGTGCAGGTCGGCCAGGTGAGCACCGAATCCGGTTCATTCACCCTGAATTCCATGGCCTGTCCGCCCGAAATTCCAGCAATCCGCTTCCAGCCCGGATATTCCTTGAAGAATCCGTGTTGCCTTCGGGCGTACAGCGAGTGCACACGGATACCGCGGTTGCGGGCAATATCGCTGTAGCGGGTAAAATCGTATCCATCGGCACTGACCATCCCATTCCCGATCAGAAAGACCATGCGATCGGCCAGGGGATCGTCGGTCCAGGCGAGCGTTTGAATGCAAGCTTTGAGTGCAGTACTCACATACTGGTCCCCTTTTTCGACATAGGGCTTCAGGCGCATCAGCTCCAGCATGGCTTTATCGAGATCGCTGCTGATGGGAGCAAGCACGCGCACATAACCGTTTTCCTTGCCGAAACTGGGCCGAGAAAAGCCAACGAGTCCGATGCGCAATTCCCGACCGGGTTGGGCCTGCCGGGTATGATTCACCAGGGTCCAGTAGCGTTCACGCAAATCGTTGAGTACGCCGTTGGTGCTTCCGCTCAGGTCCAGACAAAAGACCACTTCGAGGGGGGCACGGGTGCTGTCGCCACTCGCCTTGCGCGAACCGGCACGCTCGCCAGCCGAGGCGGGAGCCACGAGCTGAACCAAAAATACCATCAGAATCAGGGTAAAAATCTTCTTCATGCCGTACAGGTGTAAAGTTCCTTGTACGGAGGGGGTGCCCTGGGGTTGCCCCCGAGGAGTTATCAACCCGGGGCTGTTTACCTTTCAGGGCGCAAGTCAAGTCCGGAACAGAAGCACCCGGTTGGTGGTAACAAACCGACCCAGGGCATCCAGCGCTTCCGGAATCTTCCAATCGTCGCGGCGACGGGGTTCAACCCGGTTTGAAACCGCCCTGATCTGCCGGCATGGCACTCCGCTCAGCATGCAGGCATAAACAAAGGCCGCCCCTTCCATGCTTTCCAGGGCCACCTGCACTCGCACTACAAACCGACTGATCTGCTCGGCCTCGCCGTGCGCTGTTTGAACCGTGGTAGCCGAAACGCAGGGCCAGCTGGCATCCTTCCCTGCATAAGCGGGGCAAAGCCGACCGCCCTGAAATGGAAAGCCATCCGGATCGGCCAGATTCAGCTCAAAAACGCTCAAAAACCGGCCATGATCATCTGCACCCAGATCATCGAATCCATCCGACACCACCTCGGCCACTGTTCCGGGAGGAAGATTCGGATCAAAACTACCGGCCAACCCAATATGGATGGCCAGGCGGTAGCGATGGGTCGACAGGATGCGCCCCAGCTGAAAGGCAGTTGAGGTACACCCCACTCCGGTCACCAAGGTGTCGATTCCCGGAACAGCGCCGGGCCGGAATCCATCCTCCGCTGCTGGGATACAGGACCTTAGCTCGGGCACTGTGGCGGCCACCAGCAAAACATCGTGTGCAGACATGCCCGCAAAGGTAGCCTACAGTCACACCGGAAAAACTTGAAAGCTCAAGGAAAAGCCCTAGCTTTGTATCGGGTTATTTATTATCTTAACTCATTGACACACATGGTATTCATTACCCGTAGAGAACGATTTAACGCCGCCCATAAGCTGGCC
>JBJTJB010000161.1:0-3319 GCA_046095245.1 Bacteroidota bacterium
CAAAGCAGTTATCGCCGTTGTTGAATCACTTCGCAAAATGAGTAAAAGCGTGGGCGACGACAACCAGAAAATCGAGCAGGTTGCTACCATCTCTGCAAACAACGACAGCGAAATCGGAAAGCTCATCGCCGAAGCGATGGAGCGTGTGAAGAAAGAAGGTGTCATCACCGTTGAAGAAGCAAAAGGAACCGAAACCACAGTGAACGTGGTGGAAGGAATGCAGTTCGACCGTGGATACGTGAGCCCGTATTTCGTGACCAATCCGGACAAAATGGAGGCCGTTCTTGAAAGCCCCTACATCCTGTTGTACGACAAGAAGATCAGCAGCATGAAGGAGCTCCTTCCTGTGCTGGAGAAAGTGGTTCAGACCGGTCGCCCCTTGCTGATTATCGCAGAGGACGTTGACGGAGAAGCATTGGCTACCCTGGTTGTAAACAAACTGCGTGGATCCCTGAAGATTGCGGCCGTAAAGGCTCCGGGATTCGGCGACCGCCGCAAGGCCATGATGGAAGATATCGCCATCCTGACCGGTGGAACAGTGATCAGCGAAGAGCGTGGATTCAAACTGGACGCTGCCGATCTGACCTTCCTCGGACGTGCCGAGAAGGTGACCATCGACAAAGACAACACGACGGTCGTGAATGGCGCTGGCACCAAGGCTGACATCACTGCCCGTGTAAACCAGATCAAGGCACAGATCGAAACCACTACGAGCGATTATGACAAGGAAAAGCTTCAGGAGCGCCTGGCCAAACTCGCCGGCGGTGTAGCGGTCCTTTACGTTGGTGCTGCAACGGAAGTGGAGATGAAAGAGAAGAAAGACCGCGTTGATGATGCCTTGCATGCAACCCGTGCTGCCGTGGAAGAGGGAATCGTACCCGGAGGCGGCGTTGCTTACATCAGGACCATCGCTGGTCTTGATAAACTCAAGGGATCAAACGAAGATGAAACCACCGGTATCGGTATCGTGAAACGTGCGCTTGAAGAGCCTCTGCGCCAGATCGTAGCGAACGCAGGAATGGAAGGTTCAATCGTTGTACAAAAAGTCAAAGAAGGAAAAGATGACTTCGGTTACAATGCACGCACCGATGAGTATGAGAACATGCTCAAAGCCGGCGTAATCGATCCGACCAAGGTGACCCGTGTGGCACTCGAAAACGCCGCATCGATTGCAGGCATGCTTCTCACCACAGAGTGTGTGTTGAGTGAAATCAAGGAAGACAAGCCCGCCGCTCCCGCGATGCCCGGAGGCGGAATGGACGGCATGTACTAAGCCTGAATCCCGTTTCAAATCAAAAGCCGGCACTACACAGTGTCGGCTTTTTTCGTTTTACCTTCGTACACATGAAGTCCCGGCTGGATATTCCCTTCAATGCCTTTTATCGGGTTTTTCGCGTGTTCCTATTCGTATTCAGTTTGCCTCTGCTCGTACTATCCTTTGTGTATGCTGCCGAAACATTGTTCTGGACTGAAGGACCTCAAACCGACTACCCCTTGCTTGCTACTCCCCGACCCAACATCGCAATCAGGATCCATGGTTTTTTATGTCTGGTTTCGAGCCTGGCCTTAACCCTTGTTTCCGGAACGGGGTTAGCGAAGAACACATCTGCCGTATTGTACAAGCGGAAATATACAATGATCATCTGTTTTGCATGCCTCTTGTCCATTTGGTGGAACCCCTGGCATTCGTTCAAAATGGATGAAGCAGAACGCACACTGAAGCTGATTGTTTCTACACCGATCCTATTGATGTTGATCCTGACCCGTGTTGCTGAAGAGAGGATGCAGCAGAACCGATTTACATCTCCCATTACAACTACACATACGGAATGATCTCTATACCCGAACTGCACGAACTTTTCCTGAAACATCCCCGCGTATCGACCGATACCCGGAACCTGCCGGTAGGATGCATCTACTTTGCCCTGAAAGGACCGAACTTCAATGGCAATACGTTCGCATTGCAGGCATTGAAAGAGGGTGCTGCCTACGCAGTGGTGGATGAACAGGTGGGAGAGGACGCCCGGCTGATCCGATGCAAGGACACATTAAAAACCTTGCAGGAACTCGCCACATATCACCGCAAGGCGATGGATGTGCATGTGCTGGCCATCACAGGTAGCAACGGGAAAACGACTACGAAAGAACTCACTGCTGCTGTGCTTTCACGTGGATTCGAAACGCTTTACACCCAGGGAAATCTGAATAATCACATCGGTGTTCCGCTGACCCTCCTGCGCATTACCGAAGACCACGATTTTGCCGTAATCGAAATGGGTGCGAATCATCAGGGCGAGATCGCACTGCTATGCTCTATTGCACAACCCGACTACGGTATCATCACGAACATCGGTAAGGCACATCTCGATGGATTCTGCGGGCCGGAAGGCGTTAAGAAAGGCAAGGGCGAGATGTACGGCTTCCTGAAACAGCATGATGGTTTGATTTTCCGGAGCAGCGACCAGTCCGCATTGGATGATTTGGCAGGTGATTATACAGAATGTGTATTGTTCGGGAAATCGGAAGAGGCGGATTACAGGGGAAGTGTCGTTAACGGAGAAGGACCATTCCTCTGCGTTGAAGTGACTGAACCGGAATACGCACTCATTCCGACACATCTGACGGGAGATTATAATTTCGACAATGTGATGTGCGCTGTGGCTGTTGGGATGCACTTCGGAATACCCATAGAGGAAATCCACGACGCAATCGGAAATTACAATCCGGACAACCAGCGTTCGCAGGTCATCCGGAAAAACGGACTCACCATCGTGCTGGATGCCTACAATGCGAATCCGACCAGTATGGCTGCGGCCTTGAAAAACTTCGCCCAACATTTCAGCGGATACCGGATTATCGCACTTGGTGAGATGCTTGAGTTGGGTGATACCTCTGCCGAAGAACACGCCAGTATTGCAACACTTGCAGCCGGATGCGGTGCCGATCGTGTGTTATTGGTAGGACCTGGCTTTGCCCTTGCAGCTGCTCAAACCGGTGCAAGCCATTTTGAAGATTCAACGGCCTGCGCCGAATGGCTAAAGCAATCGCTTCCCGAATCAGCAAGTATTCTGATCAAAGGTTCACGCGGGAGTAAAATGGAGAAATTGCTTCAGGCTTTCGGGTAAATCCGAAGGCTAGAAAGTGGTCAGTTTTTCCGGCCTTTGAATAAGCTGCTCCAAAACGATTTGCTGCGTTCCGATTCTCCCAAGTCGTAATACCCGGAGTTGCCTTTCACATAGCCGTAATGATGTCCATAGCCATATCCATATGAATGACTGACATCGGATTCATTGAGCAGGTTACTGACATTGGTAAGGCG
>JBJTJB010000162.1:0-1795 GCA_046095245.1 Bacteroidota bacterium
CGGGCGCTGGTATGATCAGTACCGATTTGAGGCTGAACATCGATCCACTCGACCGGAATACCCGGTACACTGGCGATATCCGTTTGTTCGGGTTTGATGCCGGTCGCGTTTGGGGGCTCGCCCCTGAGCTGGGCACGGTAACAATGAATGCCCATCTGGATGGTACGGGATTCGAGTTGAAGAATATCACCACATCCGTAAATGCAGAGGTTCTGCAGGCCGTATACAAGGGTTATCCCTACCGGAATATCAACCTGCAGGGAAAACTTGCCAACCGCTTGTTTGCAGGATCGCTTGCTGCTAACGACCCCAACCTCCGACTTTAGTTCGAAGGAAGCGTCGACCTAAGGCAGAAGGCTCCTGTTTTTGATTTCCTACTCAATGTGGAGCATGCCGGTTTAACGGAGCTCAAGCTAATTGATCGACCCGATCCTGCAGCCTTGGCCATGGAAGCGGAAATCCGATTGAGAGGTAGCACCCTCTACGATATCAATGGCAGCTTGAATGTAAGCGAGCTCAGCTACAAAGAAGGTGATCGTACCATCAAGAGTGCGTCTATCCTGCTCGATGCAGAGGGCGATGAGATCCGTGACTATTCTCTACGGTCCGACTTTCTGGATCTTGATTTAAGTGGACTGATTGTGACTTCAGAACTGCCTGGTGCCATACGCTCCATCGCTGCGCGTTACCTTCCAGCCTTGCTCGAGTTGGAAAGTAGACGGCAGAAGCCCCAGGATTTCACACTCTTTGCCCGATTCAAGAATACGCTTGCCATTACAGAGCTGTTTTTTCCGTCGGTGACGATTGCCCCAATGACCGAGCTTTCAGGCAAATTCAGGACCGAGACAGGTGATGTGGCTCTGCAACTCAAATCGTCCGAATTGCTTGTTTCGGGGGCAAGGCTTGACCGGGTCCGTTTGTCGAGTGAGTCGCAAGGGGATGCATTCAAGTTCAACGCAACGGTGGGGTCCATAGGCATAACCGATAGCGTTCGCCTCAATGCGTTCAGCATGAACGGCTATACGAGCCGGGATACGGCTGAAGCAACCGTTGATTTCTCGGGGCTCGATTCGTCCAGATCCGATGTGCGGTTTGGGATGCTTGCAGGATTTCAGCAGGATGGGTTGACCGCTTTGCGTGTCCGGACCGAACAGTTGCTGTTGGGAGGTCGCGAGTGGACACTTGATCCGGAAAACAGGGTGTTGATTGATACAACCGGCATGGAGTTTCATGATTTTGTGCTGCGAAGTGGTATTCAGGAACTGGCCTTCTCCGGCTTCCTTTCCGCACAGCCCGAATCCGTTTTTTCAATCTCCTTTGCCGAATTCGAATCGGCTCAGCTCAATCCGTATCTCTCCGAGTACGAAGTCAATATCGGCGGTGTTGTCCATGGGCAGGCGGCTTTCAGTGGTCTGCTGACAAGGCCTGCAATGGATGCCGACATCAATGTACGGTACTTGCGGTGGTATGGCGATACCCTTGGCGATGCGGATGTTGTGTGTGAATGGGATGACCAGCGCAAGGAGATTGCCATTGAGGCTGCTGTTACGCGGGGTGGGCAACAGAACATCGAACTGATCGGTGCATACCGTTTCCTTGAACCGGAAGATCGGATTGATTTCAATGTTGAATTGAAAAAGACTTACCTGAATGCATTTTCCCATTACCTTGACGGTATTTTCTCGGGGCTGGGTGGAGTTGCCAGTGGAAAGCTCGCCCTGAAAGGGCCTGTATCTGCTCCGGAATTGAGCGGCAAGCTGTATTTGCAAAAAGTCGGATTCACGGTGGATTATAC
>JBJTJB010000163.1:0-2727 GCA_046095245.1 Bacteroidota bacterium
TGCCGGAAGGAGCGTGAGGAATCCCTTGATACGGATATATTGATCGAATACTCCTTGGCCGATCAAGCATATGCCGATGTGTCGGGAATTGCCGACGAGGCTTATTCGGGGAATCTGGAAAGCTACCGGGCTGCCACACCCACCCTCAGTGCATGCGCCAGCATTACCCTCGACACCAGTACATCGCCGCGTACCATGAGTATTGATTTCGGATCCACCAATTGCCTGTGTGCCGATGGGAATTACCGCAGGGGAATGATTCTGGTAACCTGGACAGGACCTTACCGCGATTCGGGATCCGTGCATACCATTGGTTTTTCCAATTACTATGTAAACGATAACGGGATATCCGGAAGCAAGGTGGTCACCAACACCGGAACCAACACAGCCGGAAATCCCAGCTTTTCGGTACAAGTAAACGGTTCGGTCACTTGGTCGCCCCAAAGTTTCGGCGGCGGGGGTACAAGCACACACAACTCAACTCGCACCCGCGAGTGGATCTCGGGCTATACCACAGCAACCTGGCTCGACGATGTGTACCTGATCAGCGGAACCGCTTCGGGTGTTTCACGTAACGGAACGCCATACACCATGAATACCCAGAGCCCCTTGCGCAAGGAAATCGGATTCCGGCATTTCACGCAGGGAGTCTTGCAATTCACTCCCGGCACACTTTCCACGCGAAACATCGATTACGGTTATGTAAACGGAGGGCGCGACAACCTTGCCCGCGTCACGGTGAACGGACAATCAGCTGTTATCCAGTTGAGGTAAGCAGGCTGTTTAGCCGACTTCCGTTCATTAAACCGAAAAATTAACCGACATTCGGATCACGGGGTTTTCATCCGCAAGATGATGTCGTTTAAACGGGCTGTTATAGCCGATCCTTTGCTCTTATAGCCCAATTCATCAAAAAGCTCTTCAACCAACACCTGGTCGGTGCGCAGTTCTCCATCACTGAGGATCCATTGAGCAAGGAGGAACAACTCTCGGTCCTGGTAATCGCTGATGCTATCGTACTGGGGGATAGGAGGGCGTTCTCCCTTTTTCTTGGTTGAAACCGATGGGGCTTGCGGCGGGCTCTCCCGAACCGTTTTTTCAACCGAAGGGGCCGGTGGTTTGTTTTCCCGGCGGGTTTTTGACTCCTCCACAAATCTGCGGTAACTGTTCAGGGCACGTTCAATCTCTTCTTCCCGGTTGGTGAACCAATCGGTGCTCCAGATGCGGTGGAAGTTCCATCCCATACTTTCCAAAAACTCCTGACGCAGCCGGTCGCGGTCGCGGGCACAGGGCGCACTGTGGTAGGCCGCACCATCACATTCTACCGCCATGATGAATTCACCAGGTCGGTCGGGGTGATGTACAACCAGGTCGATTCGGTATCCGGAAACACCGTATTGTGAGGTGATCTGCATGCCCTTCGCCTCCAGTGCCTGACGTATATCCCGTTCGAAAGCGTTTTCCATCATGTGCGTCGGCCGCTCCAACCCTAGGTTACGGCCGCCACTTTGGGCATACATCAGGTATTTTCTGAGCAAGCCCGGACCTTCACCCTTGGTCCGTTCCGGATTGAGTTCGGCAGGATCAAACGACGCAACAACCCACATCTGCTCGCGGGATCGGGTAATGGCCACGTTGAGCCGGCGTTCGCCACCCTCCTGGTTAATCGGTCCGAAGTTGTGCGAAAGAACACCAGACCTGTTTTGCCCATATCCCACGGAAAGGATGATCATATCCCGCTCATCTCCCTGAACCCGTTCGAGGTTCTTTACAAAGAAGGGTTCTTTGCGGCTCTCCGAAAAGAAATCCCGCTCCGCTTCACTTGCCGATTCCAGCATCGTGTCTATCGCTTCCTCAAGACGCTGTGCATGTTCCACTCCCAGAGCAATGATGCCTAGGCTTTTGGTCGGATGTTCGCGTGAAAGGGTTTTGGCCAGATCCACTACACGCAATACTTCTGCGCTACTGCTTTCCTGGCCTACATCGGTTTGCACCTCGGGTTGAACGTGCACAAAATGGACCGCCTGGGCCGTACTGGGCCGCGGAAACGTGACCATTCGACCATTGTAGATGTGCGTGTTACTGAATGCGATGAGCGATTCGTCGCGGCTCCGGTAGTGCCATTGCAGGAACCAACCGTCTCCTGCAGGTCCCAGACCGGGCAATGTTCCCAGCATGAGATGCAACAGGCTTTCATATCCGGCCGTATTGGGCGCACCGGTAGTGTCAGCATCCTCACCATTCCCGCCTCCGTCGGCAAAGAAACTGGTGGGCGGAAGTTGACGGGTGTCACCCGACACAACCAATTGTTTTCCGCGCAGAATCGATGAAATGGCATCTTCCGGCTGGACCTGACTGGCCTCATCGAAAAACACCACATCAAAGGGGGCATCACCAGCGCCCAGGAACTGTGTAACGGTGAGCGGAGAAGCCATCCAGCAGGGAAACACACCGAGCAGTACGTCCGGCGCCGACCGGAAGATGCGTTGAAAGGGTTGCGGATGTTTTCGCTGAGATTGTGCCCGAATCGCGTTTTCCTGGCTTGGGAAACGGTTCAGAAGTGCAGTCATCCGCTCCGCGTGTAACCGACGGATGCGCGTCACCGCGAGGGTTTGTCGTTTTTTATCCAGCTCACGGAACAGGCTTCGCTTTTCATCCTGCCTGCGACCATCAACAGCGGCAATGCGCGGGTCGCGGCTTTTCATCAGGGAGAGAATACTGTGATGG
>JBJTJB010000164.1:0-5773 GCA_046095245.1 Bacteroidota bacterium
CTATGGACACCTCATCGAAGAACCCGAGGTGAGTATGCTTCAAATCGGATGTGACCCACAAACCAGTGGGGGCTTGCTGATTGCACTGGCTCCGGAACAGCGCGAGGATTTGATCTCCCTTATGAAAACGGATAAAGTAGATCCCTCATGCCTGATGGAAATTGGTCAGATTGAAGAATACGATTCAGGACACCGCATTCGATTCATCTAAACGTCCGGGTAAAAACAGACGATTAAAGGCTTTTCAACTCCGTAACGAGTTTTGTCAAAACATCCTTCGCATCGCCAAACAACATGCTTGTTTTGGGATTGAAAAACAGTTCGTTTTCAATTCCTGCGTAACCGGCGCTCATTGAACGCTTATTGACGATGATATGCTGTGCATTCTCTACATCGAGAATCGGCATCCCATAAATCGGTGACGCAGGATCGTTCTTGGCTGCAGGGTTGACAACGTCGTTCGCACCAACGACCAATACTACATCCGTGCTGGCAAACTCAGGGTTGATGTCTTCCATTTCGACCAGCTTGTCGTATGAAACGTTCGATTCGGCCAACAGCACATTCATGTGACCAGGCATGCGGCCGGCAACAGGGTGAATGGCGTATTTGACTGTCACACCACGCGCTTCAAGGATAGACTCCAACTCGTGTATGACGTGTTGCGCCTGGGCCACTGCGAGTCCGTACCCCGGAACAATAACCACCTTTTTGGAATAATTCATCAGAACAGCCGTATCGCTTACTCCAATGTCCTTGATATTTCCCTTCACCTCGCGATCGCTGCTTGCAGCAGTTGCACCAAAAGCACCGAAAATCACATTGCTCAGGGGCCTGTTCATCGCTTTGCACATCACCAGGGTGAGCAAGGTACCGGCTGATCCCACCAGGATACCGCCGGTGAGCATCACTTTATTGTCGTAAAGGAATCCGCCAAACGCGGCGGCAAGTCCGGTGAAAGAGTTAAGCAACGAAATGACCACGGGCATATCGGCGCCTCCAATCGGAATGGTGAACAGGATGCCATAAACAATTGCACAAGCAAACAAGACATACAAAACAACCGGATCAGCGGGCGAAGCAATGACCATCCAGGTACTGAACGCAGCCACTCCGGCCATGACCAAGGTGTTGATCACATTGTATTGCGGAAGTCGTATCGGCTGCTTCATGCTGCCATTCAACTTCAGGTAAGCGATAATGGAACCACTGAATGATACCGACCCGATAACCATTCCGGCAATGATCGTGGATAAGGCACCGGTTTGGCCGAGGTTGTGTTCATACTCCATGAGTCCGATCAAAGCGGCACATGCACCACCCATACCATTGAACATGGATACCAGTTCGGGCATCTTTGTCATCTGTACCCGTTTGGCGGTCAGCCAGCCAACCACCGTACCAAGGGCAATGGCACCAAAAATCAACGCATAAACGAGTCCGGGGACAGAGTAGGACGAGTCAACAACCCCGTGCTCCTGTTTTTCAAATAAAAAGACTGTCCCAACGATGGCAATCGTCATTCCGACTGCTCCCAGTAAATTACCACGGCGTGCAGTCTTCGGGTTACCCATCATTTTCAACCCGAGGATGAATGTGACAGAACCGATCAGGTAGGAAATTTCGAGCAGGGCGCTCTTCATAGGCTTTGTGTTATCGGATGCAAATCACTTTTTCTTGAACATTTCCAACATACGGTCGGTAACAACGAATCCACCGACTACGTTGAGCGTTCCCAACAGAACCGCCAGAAATCCCAGCACAAGTGCGAGAATATTGGAAGGATCAACATTCAGCATGACATAAATGGCCCCCACAATCACAACTCCGTGAATGGCATTTGCTCCGCTCATCAAGGGGGTGTGCAGTACGGTCGGGACTCCACCAATCACTTCTACCCCCACAAACACGGATAGCAGAACGAAATAGATCATTTCGCGGTGGTTCGTAACAAAATCAAGCAGTTGTTCCATGTGTTTTCAAGTATTGGGGTAATATGAATCAGGATTGCATGGGATTGCCCTGGTGGACAATCAACGATCCTTTGGTGATTTCTTCCTCCAGTTCCCAGCGGAAACCATCCTTGCTGGCCAAATGCAACAGGAAAGTCTGGATGTTTTTCGCATAAAGGTCACTTGCATTCAGGGGCAGGAGGGAAGGCAGGTTACTTTCACCGATGATGGTGACTCCATGTTTGACAACCGTCTTGTTCAATTCACTTAAGGCACAATTCCCACCTTGCTCAACGGCCATATCGACAATCACCGAACCGAGGCGCATACTTTTCACCATGTCTTCGGTTACCAGCATGGGTGCTTTTTTTCCGGGTATGAGCGCGGTTGTAATCACGAGGTCGGCCTCCGCAACGTGCTTAGCCACCAGTTCCTGCTGTTTTTTGAGGAATTCTTCCGAAACACCTTTCACGTATCCACCTTCAATCCGGATCGAATCGTCGCCTTTGACCTGAATGAATTTTCCGCCGAGCGATTCAACCTGCTCTTTGGTTTCGGGGCGAATGTCGGTTACTTCCACAATGGCCCCCAACCGTTTCGCGGTGGCAATCGCTTGCAGACCGGCTACTCCGGCACCAAAAATGACGACCTTGGATGGCTTGATCGTACCCGCAGCCGTCATCAGGAGTGGGAAGATTTTGCCAAGTGCATTGGCTCCCAGCAATACGCTCTTGTACCCCGCCAGATTGGCTTGAGAACTCAATGCATCCATTTTCTGAGCGCGGGAAATGCGCGGTATGGCATCCACCGAAAACGCTGAAATCCCCTGATTCCTGCATGCCTCAACCAAATCGGGGTGCGTGGCTGCCCACATGAAACTGATTAGCACGGACCCTTTGCGCATGAGGGCAATTTCGCTGGGAGCCGGAGCATTCACCTTCAGCACCACATCCGCCTGCCCATATACCGCCGAAGCCTCAGCAACGACCTGAACTCCGGCCGATGTATAGTGATCATCCGCATAATACGATCGAAGTCCGGCACCGCGCTCCATCATGACGGAAAATCCCGATGCGATCAATTGTGAACACACATCGGGGGTGAGTGCAACCCTGCACTCTTTTTCTTTGGTTTCTGATAGGATTCCCAGCAGCATCGGTAAATCGCGTTGGTTGATTAGCGGCTGCGAATTTACGGCAAAAGGAGGCAGCAGGGAAGAACAGACTCAAAATCACGCGACTGTTCATAATATCATCACATGATTCTTGCCCATCGCCCTAAAAAAACCGAATTTTGAGACCATCATGGCCAAGTTTTCACCTGCATACCTGAAGAAGCTAGAGGAGCTGTTGCGCAACGGGGGCTATGAACTCCGTTACGAAAAGGGGAATTTCAAGTCCAATTATTGTGTCCTCGAGGCAAAAAAAGTCGTTGTCATCAACAAGTTTTCAGCACCAGAAAGCCGCATGCAGTCCCTGTTGGAGATCATTCAGGGGCTCACGGCCTCCGGCGCACTGAATGCCGACCTCCGTTCTATCGGCTTGAAGAATCCAATTCAGTCCACTGCAGAGCTGGAGTTTGGCATTGATTCGGCCGAGTCCGTTGATTCCGCCGTTGATGAAGTTGAAGTCGCCGCCGCAGAGGGTGACGGTAACTGACCCCAAATAACCACACGGTCCGTGCTCAAAGTAACCTTTCTCGGCACTGGCACATCACAAGGCGTCCCGGTCATTGCCTGTACTTGCGATACCTGTGTTTCCACAGATTTCCGTGACAAACGACTTCGGACTTCGGTCCTGATTGAAGATGGGACCACTACAGTCGTGATTGATGCTGGTCCCGATTTCAGACAGCAAATGCTACGAGAGGGTGTAAAAAAGCTAGATGGTTTGGTCTTTACGCACGAACACAAAGACCATTTGGCCGGGCTGGATGATGTACGGGCATTCAATTTTCACGTGGGGAAAGCCATCGATTTGTATGCAAGCGTAGCTGTTCAGCAGGCCATACGCAGGGAGTTCCATTATGCATTTGAGTCGGTTCGTTATCCCGGTGTTCCGGAACTGAATCTCATTACGATCGACTCCGAGCCCTTCCGGGTGGGAACCCTGGAGTTCATACCCATTCGGGTAAAGCATTACCTAATGGACGTGTTAGGCTTCAGGATCGGACCATTCACCTACATCACCGATGCCAAATCCATAGCAGAGGATGAACTTCGGAAGGTGAGGGGCAGCCGCTGCATCGTGTTAAATGCCTTGCGAAGGGAACCGCACATTTCGCACTTCACTTTGGATGAAGCCGTTTCACTCATGAGCGATTTAGCCCCGGAAACCGGATACTTAACTCACCTGAGCCACCAAATGGGTTTACACGATACCGTATCCTCCGAACTCCCATCTTCTATTGAGCTTGCTTACGACGGACTGACTATTGAGATCTGATCGCATACAGGGGCAAGGCCTATGGCCTATCTTTGCAACCATGAGCCGAAAGCTGATAATAGCAATCGATGGGTATTCGTCGTGCGGAAAAAGCACCGTTGCCCGGGAATTGGCACGTCGGCTCGGAATCCGATACATAGACTCCGGTGCCATGTACCGGGCTGTCACCTTGTACTTTCTGCGTAACGGACTCCCGATTCCGGGACCGGTCGAACTGCTAAGCGATAAAACCGACTATGCACCCATTTTGGACAAGATCCGCATCACGTTCAGGGTGGATCCGGGTAGCGGAAAGAGC
Organism: Bacteroidota bacterium; assembly: GCA_046095245.1. Classification (GTDB taxonomy): domain Bacteria; phylum Bacteroidota; class Bacteroidia; order AKYH767-A; family OLB10; genus JAJTFW01. The sequence goes on from JBJTJB010000164.1 coordinate 4,695, forward strand.
GAGATCATCCTCAACGGCGAGTCCGTAGAGGATGAGATCCGAACCATGGAAGTCAGTAATCAGGTGAGCCATGTGAGTGCAATTCCCCAGGTCCGACACCGTATGGTCGACCTGCAGCGCAAATCGGGGGAGGATGGAAGCCTTGTGATGGATGGCCGCGATATCGGAACCACCGTATTTCCGCATGCTCACCTCAAAGTGTTCATGACCGCCGACCCTAAAATCAGGGCACAGCGTCGCCACGAAGAGCTAATCGCAAAGGGTCAGGCGACCGAATTCGATTCCGTATTGCGTAATGTGGTTGAACGGGATCATGAGGACAGTCACAGGCAGGAAAGCCCGCTCAGAAAGGCCAGCGATGCCATTGTGCTCGATAACAGCCACATGAACCGTGAAGAACAGATTGCTTTCGTGCTCGAACGGATAAAACCCCTACTCGAAGTCGGAGCAGACGCCTAAACCAAAATGCCATCAACGTGTTAACGTAAATGGAAATGAACATCACCATCGACCCCCAATCCGGTTTTTGCTTCGGTGTGGTTTATGCCATTCAAATGGCAGAAGACGAGCTTGACCGCAACGGTCGCCTCTATTGCCTGGGTGATATCGTGCATAATGGGGAGGAAGTTGAACGTTTAAAAGCCAAGGGGCTCGAAATCATTGATCATAGTCGATTGTCTGAACTCCACGACTGCTCTGTTCTGATCAGGGCGCATGGTGAACCCCCTTCGACCTATGAGTTGGCCTTAAAGAACAACATCACACTCATTGATGCCTCTTGCCCGGTGGTTTTAAAACTGCAGCACCGGGTTCGGACCAGTTTCGATCAAAGCCTGGAAGATGGTGGACAAGTAGTCATTTACGGTCAAAAAGGACATGCCGAGGTGAATGGATTGGTGGGACAAACCGATGGGAAAGCCCTTGTCGTGTATGAAGAACAGGATCTGGATGGCATTGATTTCAGCCGACCGGTTCATTTTTTTACCCAAACCACCAAAAGCACTGCCGGATTTGAGCGAATGGAGCAGTTAATCCAGGAGCGTATCGTCCGCCACAAAGGTTCACTCGAAGAGGGGGAC